>JAFTKJ010000011.1 GCA_017453305.1 Clostridia bacterium | reverse complement strand
TGATAGAATAAAAGAAATTTTTGCATGAAATAACAAAAACAAAGGTGATACTTATTCAAAGTTACCAATTGGCAATTGCAATAGCCGATTGGTAACTTTTCTTACACCGTAAATTGTTCGTCAAAATGCACAAAATGACTTTTTGTGCCTTTCTTGTTGCTTTTATCAGCATCGGGGGGCGATGTTGATGATGTACAAGAAAATAATTTTCAAAAAAGCATTGACAAAATCACGGTATCGTGATATAATATGATTGAAGATAAAATCAAAAGGAGAATAACAATGCCTGTATTATCGAGATTTTACGGAATTATTATCAGAATGTATTTTTTACAGAGCGAGCACAATCCGCCGCATATCCACGCAATTTATAACGAAGATGTTGCAGCAATAGATTTTATGACGGGCGAAGTTCTCGAAGGGCATCTACCAAATAAAGCAATGAATATGGTGCAGGAATGGATTTCTTTGCATAGGGAAACTTTGATGGAAATATGGAAAACACAGGAGTTTAAGATGATTCCGCCGCTTGAATAAGGAGGTAGCATAATGTTCCACAAGATTAAAAATGTTTCTGCCCTTCCCGAATACAAATTGAGCGTTCAATTTTCGGAGGGTGTAACCAAGATTTATGATGTAAAGCCTTTATTTGAAAAAATACCTTTGTTTGCTGAATTAAAGGATAATCTGGCGGATTTTGCTTGCGTTTCTGTGGATGTTGGGGGCTATGGTATCGTTTGGAACGATGATCTGGATCTTTCCTGCGACGAACTTTGGGAAAATGGCGTTCAGGTGGATACACCCTTTGACGGACTTATGGCTTTCAGCGACGCAACGGAGCTTTGGGGTTTGAATGAAAGCACACTTCGCAAAGCAATTGCCTATGGAAAACTTGTAAATGGTGTTGACGTTTGCAAATTCGGTAAGCAATGGGTCGTTTCTGTCGATGCGATGAAGAGAGAATACGGAAACGGTCACGAAAAGGTATGATTACCGACTGATTTGTGCAACCTTACCAATCAGTAAAATCTTATATAGCATCAACATAGTAGATGCGATGTTTGTTCAATAACAAAAGGTGGGCGACCCTTGGTCGCCCACCTTTTTTCACCAAAATACAACCAATGGTAGAAAAATATTAAAATAGTTGTATCTTGACTTTCCTTTTGGATGTGCTATAATAGAGTCAGAACCGGTTCAATAACAAAAAACGAGGTAAAATATGAGCAAAAGTTTTTCTGACAATTTTAAGTCTATGCGCAAGCAGAGGGGGCTCACACAAGAGCAGATCGCCGAAACATTGGGCGTATCTTGTCAAGCTGTTAGCAAATGGGAAACCAATTCTTCTTATCCGGACATCTCCCTTCTCCCGATTATCGCAGACTATTTTGGTGTATCGGTAGACTATTTGATTGGCCACGATACAAGCAAGCAGGTTGAAGAAATCAACACTGTATGCGTGCAGGTTGGTGAATTGTTTGACCAAGGACGCGCTTGGGAAGCAATTTCGATTTTGCGTGAAATGTTGATCAAGCACCCGGGAAACGAAAAGCTGATGTACAATCTTGCTTGGGCACTGTCGGGAACCTGCAAAGACTCCAAGGAAAATTATCAAGAGTCGATCTTGCTGTATCACAAAATCCTTGAAATCAGCACCGATACCGAAATGCGCACCAAAGTATCCCGTGATTTGATATATCGCTACTATACTTTGGGCGATATCGAAAAAGCAAAATATTTTGCAAACACATTGCCATCCTTTGATTTGTGCCGTGAGTATAACGTGGGCAGAGGGAACATTCTCGATGGCAGAGAGCTTTCTGATTATCTGCGCGCCAACATTCAACTTTACGGCAAAGCAATGCTGGAATGCTTTGCGTATTTTGAGAACGTCAAGATTTTGACCGAAGACGAAAAGAAACCGTACAGCACGGAGATTGCAAAAGCAAAGATGGCACTCCTAAAGGAAGTTCTGAAATGAGCTTTTAAAACTTCCGTTGCTCATTCCCCCCGCCCGAGGACAAAATCCTCGGGCTTTTTTATTGTTGCGGTGCAACTAACCAAAGCCTTCCCCTTGAGGGGAAGGTGGCGAGTATTACGAGCCGGGTGAGGTGTAGCCGCCATTGGCGGCGTTAGATAATTTAGGAAAAACTCTTGACAATCCATCCATTATGTGTTACAATAAACGTGTGAAGGGGACGGCACCCATAACAAAAAACGGTATCACAAAATAATTGCATATCGCTATAAGGGGGTGACACCCATCGAAAAAAACGTGATTGTAGTAGATGAGCAGGGAAATGAATATGAGGCGACCTACCCAAAACGGGCAAAAGGTCTTGTAAAAAACGGCAGGGCACGCTTCGTAGACGAAAACAAAATATGCCTTGCGTGTCCTCCGGATAAAATTTTGGAGGAAGAAAAAATGTCTAATAATACAAACGAATTGACCGCTAAGGAAATTTTCGCACAGCTTACCATTCTGCAAAAGCAGCTTACCGAAAACAGCAATACCTCGTTACATCGTTTGGGCGATGCGATTACCTCGATTGGCGAGGAAGACAATGAAGCGCGCTATGAACAGGTGACAGAGGTTTGCAGCGTATTCAAAACGCGTGAGATTACCCTTTTGAAAATGCTTGAAATGTACGAGAAAATGTACGCAGATATTCAAAAAGCCAATAAAGTCGAACTGGTCAAAGCTGCATTTGACAACAATATGGCTTTTATCAACGAATCCGGTATGGAAACGCAAGATAAGTTTGCTGCTCTCGGCTACGTTACCGACAAGATTGCCGCGCTTCTCGAAACAGCTATCACCGAATAACCACTCGCCCGAGGATAAAATCCTCGGGCTTTCTCATTCGCGCCTTTTTGTCAACTCTTACAAAACAAACCATTACATTTTTTCGAAAAATGTATGTTCTAAGGGTTTTCAAAGAGAGATTTTTGTGGTATAATATATATTTGGTAAGTTTTAAAATCTATGAAAACAATGGAGAGAAAAAGTTTTGATCAGAACAGATTTGAGAAACGTGGCAATCATTGCGCACGTTGACCACGGAAAAACGACATTGGTAGACGGGTTGCTCAAGCAGGGCGGCATCTACCGTGAAAATCAGGAAACCGTCACCCGCGTCATGGACTCGGGCGACCTTGAAAAGGAGCGCGGCATTACCATTTTGGCAAAGAATACTGCCGTGCACTATAAAGATATCAAGATCAACATCATCGACACCCCCGGACATGCAGACTTTGGTGGCGAGGTAGAGAGAATTTTGAAGATGGTAAACGGTGTTATCCTTTTGGTTGACGCCGCCGAGGGTCCTATGCCCCAAACGCGTTTCGTTCTGCAAAAGGCATTGGAGCTGAACCACCGCGTCATCGTTTGCATTAACAAGATCGACAAGCCCGACGCGCGGCTTGGCGAGGTCGAGGACGAAATTCTGGAGCTGTTGATGGATCTGGGTGCTAACGACGACCAGCTCGACAGCCCCATGATGTACTGCTCCGGACGCTCGGGTACTGCTACCGAGGACCCCGACGTTCCCGGTGTTGATTTGACGCCTCTGTTTGAAAAGATCGTCAACTATATGCCTGCTCCCGAGGGAGACGAAACAGGTGATCTTCAATTGCTCGTTTCCTCTATCGACTATAACGATTACGTAGGACGTATCGGCATCGGTCGCATCGAGCGCGGCAATATCCGCGTAGGACAAGAGGTTGCCGTTTGCAATTTCCACAACCCCGGCGCGGTCAAAAAGACCAAGGTCGTATCCCTGTATCAAATCGACGGCTTGGTGCGCACCCCCGTTGAAAATGCTACCGTAGGCGACATCGTATGCTTCTCCGGCGCGGGCGACATCACCATTGGTGATACGCTGACTGCCGTTTCCAATCCCGAGGCGTTGGAGTTCGTCAAGGTCTCCGAGCCTACTATGGAAATGACCTTTATGGTCAACAACAGTCCTCTGGCAGGCAAGGAGGGCAAATTCGTCACCTCCCGTCAGCTTCGCGACAGACTGTACCGCGAGCTGCTCAAGGACGTTTCTCTGCGTGTGTCCGACGGTGATACCACCGACGAGTTCCGCGTTGCGGGCAGAGGTGAGATGCACCTTTCCATTCTGCTTGAGACCATGCGCCGCGAGGGCTTTGAGCTTGCTTGCTCCAACCCCCGTGTGCTTTACAAGGAGATCGACGGACAAAAGTGCGAGCCGATGGAGCGCGTAACGCTCGACGTTCCCATGGACTACGTTGGCGTCGTTGTTGAAAAGCTCAGCCAGCGCAAGGGCGATCTGCTTTCCATGAACCCCATCGGAAACCGCACGCGCGTGGAGTATTCCATTCCTTCCCGTTGCTTGTTCGGTTACCGCTCCGAGTTTTTGACGGCTACCCACGGTGAGGGCGTCATCAACACCATTTTTGACGGCTATGCACCGCACCGCGGTGAGATCGCCATGAAGTTCACCGGCTCTCTGATCGCATCCGAGGCAGGCGAGACCACTCGCTACGGTTTGTACAACACCCAGGAGCGCGGACAGCTCTTCGTTGGCCCTCAAACGCAGGTCTATGAGGGTATGATCGTTGGAGAAAATCCGAAGAACGATGATATTGCGGTCAACCCCTGCAAGAAGAAGCAGTTGACGGCGATTCGTTCTGCAGGTGCGGACGAAAAGCTTTTGCTCACTCCTGCCAAGATCTTTACCTTGGAGGAAGCGATCGAGTATATCACCGACGATGACCTGATCGAGGTCACGCCCAAGTCCATTCGTTTGCGCAAAAAGGTATTGAATACCGAGCAACGCATGAAGGAAATGATGCGCCGCCGCCGTGAGCTGGAGGCTCAAAAGAAGTAATTTTTGAAGAACCGCGGGGGGACTCTTTTTCGCAAAAAAAGGGTCCCCCGTACTCATTTCAAAACGCCCTTTGCAGGGAGCATGGCAAGTACGTCGAGCCCCCGAAACGCAAATGCGCTTCGGGGGCTCGTTGGTTATTTTGTGCTTTTTAGGTTACCAATAAAATCCTAATTTTTTTCCCAATGGGCAAAGTCTCTTGCCGTTTTAAAGTAGGTAGCATTTTTGACCGGATCGGTTACATCTATGGGGGTTCCGGTTATATCATAGGAGTCGTCGTAAGCAAGCCAATTGTTGGTGTCTTCCAGCACGATGCTTCCCAAGTTGGTGCAATCTCTAAAAGCACGAGCTCCAATCGACTTTACAGACTTTGGAATGGTAATGCTGACCAATCCGGAGCAGTTCTCAAATGCTCCGAGGTCAATACGAGTAACTGTTTGAGGAATTTCAATATTCTGCAAACGCCAACAATTAGCAAAAACGTACGCTTTTATCTCGGTAAGACCTGACGGCAGCTTGATGTTTGTAAGATATTTACACTTTTCAAACGCTCTTGATAGAATTTTTTCAACACTGTCCGGAATGGTAATTGACGTAATACCGCAATTAGAAAATGTGTCCACTCCAATATATGTGACTCCTTCCGGAATGAAAATTTCAGTAATGGAACTGCAATTTACAAACGCAAAATCCCCAATTTCTGTAACTTCATCCGGAATGGTGAGAGAGGTTAAAAGTTGATTGTTCAAGAATAATTTTGTTGCGAAATTCGTAGGGTTAGCATCTGCCGTACGGAACTTGATTTTGCACCAAGCAGTTAAATTGGAAATGTAAACATACCTAATTTTATAGCAGGAAAAGAAAGCATTTGCATCAACTTTTTGAACAGTATCGGGAATTGTAATCTTTTCAAGATTGGAGCATTCATAAAACGCCTCTTTTCCAATTTCGACAATCCCTTTCGGGAGAGTGACACTTCTTATTGTGTCGCATTTTTTAAATGCGCCTTCTGCAATGGCGACCACGGGATATTTTCCAATATAAGTCGGGATGTAAACGTCGGTGTCTTTACAGGTGCCAATTCCCGTAATGATGCAAGTGACGCTTTCATCGGTTACAATGTGGTCGTATTCGAGATTGTCGGAGCCAACTGCCGGAACGTACGTGTCTACCAAAACGTGAGCGCAATTTTTGCAGGTGTGAGTGGTATAGCCGTCTGTTGTTTTTGTCGGCGGCGTTACGCTGTCCTCGTAATCGTGGCTTTTTAAATCAAGATATTTCGTTTCGGTGTAATCACAATTCTTTTTCGTGCAATTTCGAATCATTTCACCTTGCTTGGAGCAGGATGATTCAGAGATCTGCTTCCATTCGTCCAAAACGTGCTCATGGTCGGCGTTTTTGCAAGATGCCATACAAAAAAGCAGGGAACACAACAATAAGACAAGAAAAGCAATTTTATGCATTTGATGAACCTCCATGGTGAGTATGTTGTATCCATTATATCATGATTTTTTTTATTTGTCAACATTATATCATGATTTTTTTTATTTGTCAACCGAAATTGCTTTTTAATTGACAAGACATATGCAAAACATATATAAAATGCGCAAAAAATGATGCGCTTCTATTGACACGTGCGCCGAAATATGGTACAATATGAAGGATTTTTGTCGAAATAAGGGAATCGGAAAGTGAGAATTCATGGAAGAAGCAGTAAAGCAATCCAGAGAAAACAAAATGGGTATCATGCCCATTCCAAAGCTGTTATTCAGCATGTCAATGCCAATCATCATTTCCATGCTGGTACAGGCGATGTACAACATCGTGGACTCGATTTTTGTTGCCGCTTTTGATAACATGGCGGGCACGGCGGCACTGACCTTTGCATTCCCCATGCAAAACCTGATGATCGCGGTAGCGGTCGGTCTTGCCGTGGGTATGAACGCGCTTTTGTCGCGTGCGCTTGGGCAAAAGGATTTTGACCGAGCTGATAAAATTGCAGGGCAGGGCTTTTTTCTGACCTTTTGCGGTTATCTTTTGTTTTTGACCATCGGTCTGTTTTTCGTGCGTCCCTATATTGCCGTTCAGGCAGGCGGTGCCACGCTGAGTGCGCAGTACGGTGTGGATTATCTTTCCATCATCTGCATTTCTTCCATTGGCGTTTTTATTCAAGTGACGGGCGAGCGCTTGCTGCAAGCCACGGGCAAGACGATGCTGAGCATGGTGGTGCAGGGTGCAGGTGCGATTGTAAACATCATTCTTGATCCTATCATGATCTTTGGATTTTTAGGCTGTCCCGCAATGGGAGTGACGGGTGCGGCGATCGCTACCGTCATCGGTCAGCTTGTTTCCGCGACTTTGGCTGTGTGGCTCAACCTCAAATATAACAAGGAGATCTCGCTAAAGCTGAAAAATTTTCTGCCGGACGGAAAGCTCCTTGTGGAAATGCTTATCATCGGTATCCCCTCGGTGCTGATGCAAGCAATCGGATCGGTCATGACCTTCTGCATGAACAAGGTGCTCATTTCCTTCCCGAACGTGGGGGAGGTCGCCATGAACGTGTTCGGTATTTACTTTAAATTGCAAAGCTTTGTTTTTATGCCCGTGTTTGGTTTGAACAACGGCATGGTTCCCATCATTGCCTACAACTACGGTGCCAAAAAACGTGACCGTGTGATGAAAACCATTCGACTTTCTACCGTTTGTGCAGTTGTGTATATGCTGTGCGGATTTGCCGTGTTCCAGCTTTTGCCGGATCAATTGCTTTCTATCTTCAACGCAGGTGACGCCATGCTGGAAATCGGGCGCGTGGCGCTCCGTACCATCAGCCTCAGCTTTATTTTTGCCGGTTTTTGTATTGTCACCTCCTGCGTTTGCCAGGCGCTCGGTAAGAGTATCTACAGCCTTTTTACCAGCATCGGACGCCAGCTGGTCGTCCTCATTCCGGTCTCATTCCTGCTTTCCTTGACAGGGAACGTGAATATGGTTTGGTGGGCATTCCCGATCGCGGAGATTGTCAGCGTCACCCTTTCTCTGGCGTTTATGCTCCGCGTTCTCAAAAAGACCATGCCCAAAAATTTATCTTGATTTTAAAGGAGCGATTCGGTCGAACGGAATCGCTCTTTTTTATCGAAAAAAAGCACGATCTTTTTGAAAAAACATGAAAAAGGACTTGACTTTTTTTTCATAATGCGGTACAATAATAATGTATATCTTTTTTCAGAAGGAGAAACGTATGATCCGAAGTATGACGGGATTCGGTCGTTGCCGCGAAACAGTGGACGGACTGGATATTACAGTGGAAATCAAATCGGTCAACAGCCGCTATTTGGATTGCTCGGCAAAGGTCAGCCGTGCGTACGGCTATCTTGAGGAGCGCATCAAGCCTTACTTGATGGGAAAAGGGATCAGCCGCGGTAAGGTAGACGTTTGGATTTCAATCGAGGTCATGGATTCGGGCAACGTGGAGATCACCACCGACGATGGCTACATCAAGGGGTATCTCGAAGCGCTGTACACCCTGCGCGACAAATACGGCTTGCGCGACGATATTTCCGTGATGACGGTTGCACGTAATCCGGAGATCTTTCAGGTCAAAAAGCCGGAGGAGGATATCGAGCGTGATTGGGCACGGGTACTGACGGTGCTGGAAAAGGCGACCGATGCATTTTTGAACGTGCGTACACGCGAGGGCGAGAGTCTGGCACGCGATCTGCGCGCAAAGATGGATCATATCCGCGAAACGACCAATCGCATCGAGCAGCTCTCCGAAGCTGATATCTCAAGCTATCGCGAGCGGCTTGCAGAGCGCATCCGCGATGCACTCAAGGACAATCAGATCACTCCCGATGAAACAAGACTTCTGACCGAATGTGCCATCCACGCCGACAAGGTCGCCGTGGACGAGGAGATGGTGCGTTTGCGGACGCACTTCGACTCCTTTGAGGAGATCCTCGCAGGGCAGGATCCGGTTGGAAGAAAATTGGATTTTTTGATGCAGGAAATGAACCGCGAGATCAATACCACGGGCTCCAAGTGCTCGGATGCGCAAATTGCGCGCTTGGTGGTGGACGTCAAGTGTGAGCTGGAAAAGATCCGTGAGCAGATCCAGAACCTGGAATGATCCCAAAGGAGAAGATAGGGAATGAGATTTATCAACGTAGGATTTGGAAATATGGTGGCTGCGGAGCGAATCGTTGCAATCGCCAGCCCCGATTCCGCACCGATGAAGCGCTTGGTGCAGGACTCCAAGGATGACGGCAGAGCCATTGACGTCACCTGTGGCAGACGCACGCGCGCGGTGATCATCACCGATTCGGAGCACGTTATCCTTTCGGCAATTCAAACAGAGACTATTGCCAACCGTCTGGAGAACAATGCGGCGGCAGAGGACGACCTCGACGACGCAGACGTGGGAGGTTGAAGATGAGCAAAGGATTATTGATCGTGCTTTCGGCTCCGTCCGGAAGCGGAAAGAGTACCGTTCGTGAGGCTTTGATGAAAAAGGCTGATTTTGCCTATTCGGTCTCTGCAACCACACGCGCACCGCGTGAGGGTGAAAAGGACGGCGTGGATTATTGGTTCGTTACACGCGAGCAGTTTGAAGAAAAGATACGCAATGGCGAGATGCTGGAGTATACGACCTACAACGGCAATTATTACGGAACTCCCCT
This sequence comes from Clostridia bacterium, assembly GCA_017453305.1. Classification (GTDB taxonomy): domain Bacteria; phylum Bacillota; class Clostridia; order Oscillospirales; family CAG-272; genus UMGS1865. The sequence continues at coordinate 70,010 of JAFTKJ010000011.1, read as the reverse complement.
GGACGCGGCAATGCGCGTGGTGGAGTCGGGCAGAAATCTGATCCTTGAGATCGAGGTGGAGGGCGCGATGAACGTCAAGCGACTTTACCCCGAGGCGATCCTGATCATGCTGCTGCCTCCCTCATTTTCCGAGCAGGAGCGCCGTTTGCGCGGTCGCGGGACCGAGAGCGAGGATGTGATCCGCGGGCGCCTCGACCGTACATACGAGGAAATGAATTATTATCCGAATTACGACTACGTCGTTTACAACAACGCGGTTGAGGCTTGTGTGGAGGATATGCTTTCCATTATTCACGCCGAGCAATGGGCGGTCAAGCGCCACCCCGAAATTCCCACGTCCTATTTTGAGACGTGAGAGACGAATGAATTACGTATATTTTTTGCATTGATAAGGAGATAAAGAATTATGTTGCACCCTACCATTGAAGAATTGACGCGCGGACAGTACAATCGCTACGAGCTGGCACTTGCTACCGCAAAATGCGCACGCCTGATCACCGACGAGTACGTTCGTCAGCATGATGCCGCAGAAAAGTCGATCACCGGAAACAAGGAGACCGACCGCCCCTTGAACACCATGATCGATAAGGAGCTGCGCGATGAGAAGGCGGTTCACGTTGCCGTTAACCGTTTGTATGAGGGCGAATATGAGATCGATCTGCACGTCAGCGAAACGCAGGCAAGAGAGGCAGCTGAGGCTGCTGCACGTGCTGCTGAGCTGGAGGCTGCAGGCGAAACTTCTGCAGAGGCTGAGACCGCAGAGGTAGAGGCAGAAACCGAAGAAGCTGTTGAAGAGACTGCAGCAGAAACGGCAGACGCCGAGTAAGCACGGAGGACGTTTTGGGCGGTTATGCAGGCGTATGCCTGTTAGACAATCCGTTTGCAATCGACGGTGTATATGATTACGCAATCCCAAAGGAGCTGGACGAGGACGTGCGACCCGGCTCGTTTGTCACGGTTCCCTTTGGGACTGCAAATCATCGACGTTTGGCGTTGGTGATGGAACGAAAGGAGACCTCGGCTTATCCCGAGACCAAGGTTATCCTTTCCGTATGCCCGGAGCAGATGTCGTTGAGTGAGGAGATGCTGGGGCTTTGCGCCTTTATGAAGCTGCGCACGCTCTGCACAACGGGGGACGCCGTCAGGGCAATGATCCCCGCATCCGCACTTTCGCGCCTGGTAACGGTGTATGCTCTGTCCCCGGAACATATAACGACGAGCTCCGACGACATCCCATCGTCGGATTTGTTCGTATATGAGTACTTGCGTGAGCACGGCGAAATTACAGTCGATGTCTTACGTCACCGCTTTGGTGCCGGCGTGGAGATGCGATTGAAGCATCTCTGCACCTTGGGTTACGTGCAAAAAAAGGCGGTGTTGGAGGATAGTGGCGGCGAGAAGCGCGAAAAGGTTTGGAGTGTCTCTTTGTCCAATGAGAATGCCTATGCTTTGATCGACGGTGAGGTGGTAGATGGGGTCAAGCTGACCTCGGAGCCCCAAAAGCGCGTGTTGCGCGTGTTGTTGGAGAGTGACGTTTCCATGACGGCAAGCGAGATCAAGGAAAAGGCATCTGTGACGGATGCTCCGCTTAAGACCTTGCAAAGCAAGGGCATTGTGGATGCGATGCAGGTTCGCGCCGAGCGCAATCCGTACGGCGACGTAAAATACGAGGGACAAGCGCCGATCCATTTGAACGAGGAGCAGGCGGCGGCATTGGAAACGCTGTCCGCATTGGCTTTTTCGGGTGAGGCAAAGGCGGCACTGCTGCACGGCGTTACGGGCAGCGGCAAGACCTGCGTGATGCTTGCTTTGATCGACCGCCTTTTAGAAAAAGGTCGCGGCGTCATCGTACTCCTTCCCGAAATCGCGCTGACACCGCAATCGGTGTCCATCTTTTGCGCACGCTACGGGGACCGCGTGGCGGTCATCCATTCCTCGCTTTCGGCAGGGGAGCGCTACGATGCGTATTGCAAGATCCGTGAAGGGCGTGCCGACGTTGTCATCGGTACGCGTTCTGCGGTGTTTGCGCCCGTGAGGAATCTGGGCGCGATCATCATTGACGAGGAACAGGAGCACACCTATAAATCCGATCAAAATCCAAAATATCATACGCGCGACGTTGCACGTTACCGTTGCGCACATAACAACGCGCTGATGCTTCCCGCATCGGCAACCCCCTCTCTTGAAAGCTACCAAAAGGCAAAGGAGGGCGTATATACGCTCGTTACTCTCAAGCACCGTTACGGTGCTGCCAAGCTTCCGCGCGTGGAGATTGCTGATATGCGGCGAGAGGTGCATGCAGGCTCGCTCTCTCCTTTAGGGGAGAAGTTGATGGGCGAGCTTTGTCGCGTGACGCAGGCAGACGAGCAAGCGGTGCTCTTTTTGAACCGCCGCGGATATAACCACTTTGTCAGCTGTCGCAGCTGTGGCGAGGCGGTGACCTGCCCGTCCTGCTCGGTGGCAATGACTTATCACACGCGCAAGGGAACCTGGAGCGAGGGAGACCTTGTTTGTCATTGGTGCGGCAGACGCATGCCGCTTCCAAAGTCTTGTCCCTCATGCTCCTCGGAGCACCTGGCGCGCATGGGCTTTGGTACGCAACGCGTGGAGGAGGAGCTGCAGGTCCTTTTGCCAAATGCGAGGATCTTGCGCATGGACACCGACACCACGGCAACCAAGTTTGCATATGACGAAATGCTGGGGCGCTTCCGTTCTCACGGTGCGGACGTGCTTCTTGGAACGCAAATGGTGACAAAGGGACACGATTTCCCGGATGTGACGCTGGTGGGTGTTCTGCTTGCAGATGCGTCCTTGTATCTGGATGATTACCGTGCCTCGGAGCGCACCTTCTCAATGCTGACGCAGGTGATCGGTCGCGCAGGGCGCGGACAAAAGGAGGGCTTGGCGGTCATTCAGACCAACAATCCCGACAGCGAGGTCATCCGTTTGGCGCGTGAGCAGGACTACGAGGGCTTTTATCAGCGTGAGATCCGCTTGCGCAAGCTGTTGACCTTCCCACCGTTTTGTGACATCGCCCTTTTAACGGTGACGGGGGAGCATGAAAACGAAACACTCCGCGCCACCACCCTCATGGATCAGATGCTCAAGGGCATGATCGCAGGGGAGTATCAGGACGTACAGCTGGTGACCTTTGGTCCCTTTGAAGCACCCGTGTATCGGGTGGACAATAAATATCGGATGCGCATGGTGCTCAAGTGTAAGCTGACGCGCCGTACGCTTGCCATGCTGGCAGAGCTGCTTGCCTCCTTTGGGCAAAAGGTAGGCAAACGAGTATCCCTTGGCGTGGATCTCAATCCGTCGAATTTGTAAAAGTGAGGTTTAAAACTATGGCAAAGTTGAACATTGTAAAATACGGTGACGAGACGCTCCGCAAGGTCTGCCGTCCCGTAGATAAGATCACCCCCCGTACTCTGACGCTTTTGGACGATATGCTGGAGACCATGCGTGATGCCGACGGCTGTGGCTTGGCGGCTCCGCAGGTGGGTGTTTTGCGCCGCATTGCGGTCATTGAGGTTGAGGAGGGCAAACCGATCGAGTTGATCAACCCTAAGATCATTGCCTATGCAGGCGAGCAACAGGAGCAGGAGGGCTGTCTTTCCCTGCCGGGGCGTTGGGGGATTACCAAGCGCCCTAAGCACGTTACGGTGCGCGCCATGAATCGCAAGGGTGAGTGGTTTGAGATCAGCGGAAGTGACCTTTTGGCTCGCGCGTTCTGCCACGAGCTGGACCATCTGGACGGCAAGCTGTTCATTGACGAAATGGTAAAGGAACTGAAGGAGTAAGCATGAAGATTCTGTTTATGGGAACCCCCGATTTCGCGTTGTTTTCTCTGCGCGCTCTCATAGATGCGGGGGAGAACGTAATCGGCGTGGTGACACAGCCCGATAAGCCGAAGGGAAGGGGATACGCGCTCGCACCGCCCCCCGTTAAGGTCTATGCGACCGAAAAAGAGCTTCCCGTTTATCAGCCCAACACCTTGCGTGGTGAGGCGTTTGCCAATCTGTTGGAGGAGCTCTCCCCCGACCTGATCATTGTTGTGGCATACGGTAAGATCCTTCCTGTAAACGTGCTGGAATATCCCAAATACGGTTGTATCAACGTGCATGGCTCGCTTTTGCCCGCTTATCGCGGCGCGGCACCCATGCAGCGCGCCATCATTGACGGATGTACCGAAACGGGTATTACCACCATGTATATGGCAGACGGCATCGATACGGGTGATATGCTTTTGAAGCAGGCTGTGACGATTGAAGAAAACGATAACTTTGAAACGATACACGATAAGCTCGGTGCGTGCGGCGCAGAGGTGCTTCTCAAAACCTTGCGTGAGCTTCGCGCAGGCACCTTGACGCGCACAAAGCAGGACGACAACCTTGCTACCCACGCCGCGAAGATTGAAAAAGACGATTGTGTCATTGATTTTTCGCGCGACGCCAAGTGTGTGCACGATCAGATCCGCGGATTGTCTCCCATTCCGCTGGCGTTCACCTATACGCCGGACGGCAAAATGCTTAAGGTGACGGCAAGTGAGATCGCACAAAGAACGGGTACACTTGCTCCTGCCGGAACGGTGCTTTCCTTGTCGGGCGGCAAGATCGAGGTTGCGTGCGGAACCGGCTCGGTGGCGTTTCTGTCTGTCCTTCCCGAGGGGAAAAAGCGAATGGCGGCGGCAGATTTCATCAACGGTCGCAAGGTTTCACTCGGAGACGTGCTTGGCACGACCGTTGGGTGAGAGGAGCGAGCGTTTATGTCGGAACAAACGACCATTCTTGACTTAAAGCAGACCACGGGGCGCGTGCTCGGCGTTGACTTTGGGGATACGAGAACCGGACTTGCCGTATCGGACAAGAGCCGCTTTCTGGCGTCCGGCATCGGCTACGTCAGCCCGGGTGGCATTGAAAAGACTGCCGACAAGGTCGCCGAGGTCGCACGCGAGCAAGGAGTGAGCGCTATTGTGGTGGGACTCCCCAAAAATATGGACGGCTCCGAGGGCTTTCGCGCCGACCGTTGTCGCGAGTTCGCCGAGCTTTTGCGCGTGCGCCTTTCCGGTATTCCCGTTGCTATGATGGACGAGCGCATGACCACTATGAGTGCCTCGCGCTATCTCAACGAAACCAACACGAGGGGACAAAAGCGCAAGGGCGTGATCGATACTCTTTCGGCGCAGATCATTCTGCAAAACGCACTTGACAGGCTGAAAAACTAAAAGGAGAAAAACATGAAGGCTTGTATCATTCAACCGCATTATTCCACCGACTTTTCTGAGTCGGATGCGCTCTTCCAATGGGAAATGGACGCGATGGACGCCTGCGATGCGAGCATGGATCTCATCGTCCTGCCCGAGTCCTGCGATACGCCTGCCTTGGCGCACACGCGCGAGCAGTTTGAGGCATCCCATTTCAAATACTGTCCTCCGCTTTTGAAAAAGGCGTGCGAAACGGCAAAACGCTGTGACGCAGTGCTCTTTATCAACATGGCAAGAGAAACGTCCACGGGGCTTCGCAACGCCACCTATGCCATCAATCGCATGGGCGAGGTCGTTGGGTACTACGACAAGGAGCATCTGACCGCGGGTGAGGAATTCAAAATGGCAAAGGATGCAAGCTACACCTACCAATCGGGGGAGCCTACGGTCATTGAGATCGACGGTGTACGCTATGGCTTTTTGACCTGCTACGATTTTTATTTTTACGAAAACTTTGCACGTATCGCGCGCAAGAACGTGGACGTGATCATCGGTTGCTCGCATCAGCGCAGCGACCTGCATTCGGCGCTGGAGACTATGAGCAAATTCTGCGCCTACAATACCAATGCCTACGTGGTGCGTGCGTCGGTCAGCATGGACGAGCACTCGGATATCGGCGGCGCTTCCATGATCGTCAGCCCTCGCGGCGACGTGCTGATCAACATGGGCAGTCGCGTAGGAATGGAATGTGTGGAGTTTGATCCGCACGAAAAATACTACAAGCCCGCAGGCTTTGGAAATCCGCTTTCCGCGCACTACGAATACATCGAAAAGGGCAGACGCCCTTGGAAATACCGCCCCGCAGGCAGTGCCATCGTCGAGCCCGACGATCATATGCCTTATCCCCGCATCTGCGCGCACCGAGGCTTTAACACGGTTGCGCCCGAAAACAGCATGGCGGCGTTCGGTGCGGCAATTGCGCTCGGTGCCGAGGAGATCGAGTTTGACCTTTGGTACACCAAGGACGGTGAGATCGTTTCCATTCACGACGATCGCCTGGATCGCGTTTCCAACGGAACGGGGCACGTATTTGACTATACCTACGAGGAATTGCTCCAATTTGACTTTGGTGTCAAATTCGGGGAGGAATTCAAGGGACTGAAAATTTTGAAATTTGAGCAGATCCTGCAAAAATTCGCATGCCATTGCATTATGAATATCCACATCAAAACACGTGGCAATGCGTGCGAATATGATCCTGTATTGCTTGACAAGATCGTGGCGCTGATCGACAAATACGATTGCCGCAAGCACGTTTACTTTATGTGCGGCAACGATCATTTCCTGCGCCTGGCGCAGGAGCGCTATCCCGATATCATTCGCTGCTGCGGTGCGGGAGACGATCGCTTTGGCATTGTGGATAGAGCCATTCGCTACGGCTGCAAAAAAGTCCAGCTCTTTATGGACGGCTACAGCCAAGAGATGATCGACAAGGCGCACGAAAACGGTATTCGTTGCAACTATTTTTATTGCGACGATGCCGCGCAGGCGCAAAAAATGCTGGATATGGGTGTGGACACCGTGCTCACCAACGATTACCAGCGCATTGCATACGCATTGAAAAAGGCGTAAGCCGTTTACGATAAGTTTTTTCTTTGAGGTGAAACAAAAACGCATGAAGCAATATTTACCTCCGCGGCGCATTGCCGCCATCCATGATTTTTCCTGTGTGGGCAGATGTGCCCTGACGGTGGTCATTCCCACGCTTTCGGTCATGGGGTATCAAACGGTACCCGTTCCTACCGCCCTGCTTTCCAGCCATACGGGGGGCTTTACGGGTCTGCATTTTCGCGATCTGACCGAGGACATGGATCTCATTGCCGATCATTTTGAACGGTTGGGATTGACCTTTGGTGCCATCTACACGGGCTTTTTGGGAAGTGCGGAGCAGATCTCTTCGGTCAAGCGATTGATCGGGCATTTCGGCGATCGTCCCGACGAAACGGGAAAGCCACCGCTGATTTTGATCGACCCCGTTATGGGGGACGACGGTGTATTGTATTCCACCTATACGACAGAGCTTGCGGACGGCATTCGCGAACTAAGCACTCACGCTCAGGTGCTGACGCCAAACCTGACGGAGGCATGCTTTTTGACGGGCATTCCGTATCGGAATACCGCAACGCTTCCCGAGCAAGAGACCGAGGCATACGTGCTTTCTCTTCTGGATGCGCTTTGTACGCTGTGTCAAGGAAGGATCGTCATTACGGGAATTTCGCTTTGCAACGGTGACGTTGCCAACGCAGGAAGAGACACCGACGGAGAAGTGTTTTGGGTGCGTCGCCCGTGTCAGAATACATCCTACCCGGGAACGGGAGATATCTTTGCCTCGGTCCTGCTTGGCGCACTTCTCGACGGAGAGCGCTTTGCAGACGCTTGCGCAAAAGCCGCGGATTTTGTAGCGCTTTTGATTTGCGAGTCCGCAAAGATCGATACCCCAACGCGCATGGGTGTTGCGTTGGAGCCTTACTTGTATCAGCTTTTGAAGGATCGAAAGGAGAAATAATATGGCAAATACCCGTACCGTCCGCATTGTAGGACGGGTGGTAAAATCGATTTTTACCGCTCTGCTTTTTGGCGTTTGCGGTATTCTTGTTTGGAGACTTTTCTCCTCGGGGGATCCGGATTCTGTCAAATCCCTCAAGTCCAACGCGGCACTTCTGGAGGCGTACGAGGAGTATGGTGACGAGTTGATCCTGCAATATCAGTATCAGGATTCCATCACTCTGGCAGAGCACAATCGCGGCTATTTTTCGGTCACGCAGTACGTCTTTATCCCGCAAGCAAAGCAGGTGCAATTGGTTTTTCGTTATAACAACAGCACCATTCAGCATCTTGCCGAGGATTACGGGCTTTCCGACGTCCCGTCCAAGGACGAGCATTTGTTTGAGGTCAGCCTTGTGACCACCACGGATCTCACTCCCGAAAACCGCGAAGATAACGCAGAGGTGTCGCAGCTGAAAATGGATCGCTACGTCGCCTCCGACTACCATCGTGATACCACCGCGCTTTACACCTACTACCGCTACGTATTTGATAACGTTGAGATCACCGAGGATATGCTGTACGTCTTTGCCGACGTATATTACACGCAGGACATCAACTACGAGGAGCACGCATACGGTACGCTTTGTCTTTACGACGATGAGTCTGAATGGGTTCCTTACAAGATGACAAACGCGGACGTTGTCGCACTGACAAAACAAAAAGAAGATTGACTTTTTTGGAGGATGAAATAATGAACGTTCCTTACACGCACGAGAGCGTCCGTCTGACGGGGCGCTGGGATACAAGCACGCCGTACTGCGCGACGGCAACCACCACGGGTGCATACGTGGAGTTTGCTTTTGCCGGGAAAATGGCACTTGCAAAGTTTGACGTCATTTCCAACGCGGAGCCGCGCCTGCATCTTTGGGTACAATTGGACGGCGGTGCCATGATCGAGACTCCCGTGGATTCCTATATCCGTGTAATCGCAAAGGAGGAGGGCGAGCATATCTGCCGCATTATTTACAAGGGCGGCACCGAGCTTGACAGACGCTGGTATCAGCCCCTGACGGCAAAGGTATCTTTTATCGGTGTGCAGACAGAGCAGCCGATCAAGATCCCCGACGATACTCGCAAGACGATCGAGTTTGTGGGGGATTCCATTACGGAGGGTGTTTTGATCGATGCGGACTTCCATTCGGGGAACGAAGCGCAAAGCACCTACATCGATGCCGTAATGCGCTGTTATCAGGACGACGTATGCGCAACCTACGCATGGCTCACCGCCGAGGCACTGGATCTGCGTCCCATCTTTATGGGATACGGCGCCGTGGGCGTGACGCGCGCGGGATGCGGCAACGTGCCCGAGGCTCCCAAGTCCTATCTTTACAACTATGACAATTCTCCCATTACCCATAAAAACGCCGATTATATTCTGATCAACCACGGCGCAAACGACCGTGCAAACGGCGTGGAGCGCTATCTGGAAAAGTACGCAGAGCTGTTGGATGTTATCCGCGCGCACAACCCGAATTCCACTATCATTTCGCTTTCCGCCTTTTGCGGTGCATTTCACGAGCAGCTTGGTGAAATGATCGCACGCTACAACGAAGAGAATGGTTCGCACGTGCACTATATCGATTCCAACGGATGGATCCCCGTAGAGCCGTTGCATCCTTTGCGCGACGGACACCGCACGGTAGCGGAGCATTTGGTTTCTCGTTTGAAGGAGATTGTAAAATGATCAAGCGCCAGGATATCCGTATCCGCGATCCGTTTGTTCTGACCGATCGCAAAAACGGATGTTATTATATGTTTGGAACGACCGCTTTGGAGACCGGTAGTATTGCCGCGCGCAACTCCTACTCGGTTTACAAAAGCACAGACCTGGAGAGCTTTGAAGAACCGAAGGTCGTGTTTGACGGAAGATCCTCCGATTTTTGGGGTGCGTATGACTATTGGGCACCCGAGGTACACGAGTGGAAGGGAAAATATTATTTGTTCGGAAGCTGTAAATCCGATACCGTTCACCGCGGCACGCAGATCTTCGTTTGCGATATCCCAGACGGCACTTATGTTCCCGTATCGGATCGCGCGGCAACGCCTGCCGATTGGGAGTGTCTGGACGGTACGTTTTACGTGGAGAACGGCGTGCCTTACATCGTCTTTTCACACGAATGGACGCAGGTGGGAAACGGCGAGATCTGTGCTTGCAGACTCTCGGACGACTTGACGCACGCGGTGGGTGAGCCGTTTTTGCTCTTTCGCGCATCGGATAATCCCGCCGTCGGCGAGATCCGACACGAGGGGAGCGGTCTTTACGTGACCGACGGGCCGTTCTTGTTTTGTGAGGACGGACAGTTGAAAATGATCTGGTCCAGCTTTTCCGAGGGGCGTTACCTTGTTCTGGAAGCAGTCAGCTCGGGCGGTATTGCCGATCGGTGGGAGCATTACGGAAGCCGATTTGGTTTTGACGGCGGACACGCCATGCTGTTTGAAACCTTGGAGGGAGAGAGAATGATCTCCCTGCACAGCCCCAACACCTCTAATCTGGAGCGTGCATTCTTTTGCAAATACTGATATTAAACCATAAGAAAGGAGCTCGCGCATGAGTGACCCGAGAAAAATTGCGTGGGATGTGCTGAACAAGTGCGCCTCTGCCGATCAATATTCCAATCTCGCGTTGGATACCGCGATCAAGCGTGCGGAGCTGACCGAGGCAGACAGAGGTCTGTTGACCACGCTGGTCTACGGCGTGATCGAAAAACAGATCACCCTGGACGCTTGCATTGATTCCATGACACGCGGAAAGCCGGGGGATATTTTGCCGGAGGTACGCAATCTTTTGCGTATGGGCATTTATCAGTTGCTGTATCTGGACCGTATTCCCGACCACGCCGCGGTCAACGAGGCGGTCAACGCCGCCCCCAAGCGCGCAAAGGGCTTTGTCAACGCACTTCTGCGCGCCTTTGTACGGGCAGGGAAACGCATTCCCGTTCCGGATCGGGAGTCGGATCCTATCGGTTATCTTTCCGTACGGTATTCCTTTGGCGCGCCCTTGTGCGAACGCTTTGTTGCCGCATTTGGCATGACACGTACCGAGGAGCTGCTTGCGGCGTTTGACCGCCAACCTCCCTTGACCCTGCGCGTCAACACTCTGCGCATCTCGCGCGAGGCGTTCTTGGAGGCGCTGAAGCAGGCAGGGATACGCGCCGAGGCATGCGCCGAAAGTCACTCGGGCGTGCACGTATGGGATAAGCTTCCCGTGCCTGCTCTTTACGGCTTTGACGAGGGACTATTCTTTGTGCAGGACGAGGCGTCTCAGCTTTGCGTGGAGGCGCTGGAGGCACAAAAGGGCATGACGGTGATGGATACCTGTGCGTGTCCAGGTTCAAAATCCTTTGGTATTGCCATCGAGATGGAAAACGACGGCACGGTTTTCTCCTGCGATCTGCATCGCAACAAGCTTTCCTTGGTGCAAAGCGGTGCGGAGCGGCTGGGGATCTCCATTTTGCGGATCGAAGAGTGCGACGCGCGCGACGCACGCGAGGAATGGAAATGCGCCTTTGACCGTGTGCTGTGCGACGTGCCTTGCTCGGGCTTTGGCGTTTTTGCCAAAAAGCCGGAGCTTCGCTACAAGGATCCCCGTATGAGCGACGCGTTGCCGCAGATCCAGGCGGATATTTTACAAAACGCTTCGTCCTACGTACGCGTGGGCGGCAGACTGGTCTATTCCACCTGCACGCTTTTGCCGTCGGAGAACGAGGAGAACGTATCGCGCTTTTTGGAGGCGCATCCCGAATTCCAATTGTTGCGTCAGCGCACGCTGTATCCGGATCTTGACGGCACGGATGGATTTTTCTTTGCCGTTTTGGAGCGCGTGCAATGATTTTAATTTTGAATGATATTTTTTGCTCGTTTGAGGCATACTGAAGAAAGGAGACCGACGTGGAGCAAACAATTCAAAAGCCATCCCTGCTTTCCCTCACGGTAGAGGAGCTGGAGGCGTGGATGCTTGCCGAGGGTGAGGCAAAATACCGCGCCAAGCAGATCTTTCCGCAATTGCATCGCGGCATTTCGCCGGACGAGATGACCAACCTTGGCAAAAAACTGCAGGAAAAGCTGCGTGCATCCTTTTCGTGGCATTTGCCCGTGGTGGAGCAAAAGCTGGTCTCCGCAATCGACGGTACGGTTAAGTTTCTGTTTGGACTTGCCGACGGAAACTGTGTGGAGAGCGTGGTCATGAAATACGAGCACGGCAATACGATCTGCATCTCCTCGCAGGTTGGATGCCGCATGGGATGCAAGTTCTGTGCCTCCACCATCGGGGGACGCGTGCGCGACCTGACACCCGACGAGCTTTTGGGGCAGGTGATCTCCGCACAAAAGGAGATCGGTGAGCGCATTTCAAACATCGTGATGATGGGGATCGGTGAGCCGCTTGACAATTACGACAACGTGCTCAAGTTTTTGCACCTGGTCAACTGCGAGGCGGGGCTGAATATCGGCTACCGACACATCTCGCTTTCCACCTGCGGATTGGTCGATCGCATCAAAATGCTGATGGAGGAGGATCTTCCCATTACGCTTTCCATTTCGCTCCACGCGCCCGACGACGAGACGCGTTCGGCGATCATGCCCATCAACAACCGCTACGGCGTTGCCGAGCTGTTGGATACCTGCCGTGCATATTTTGCGCGCACGGGTCGCAAGATCTCTTTTGAGTACACGCTGATCGCGGGCAAAAACGACTCGGTGGAAAATGCACAAAAGCTTGCACGTGTGCTCAACGCGCATCTGCGCTCCCGTACCGAGACCATGCCCATTCACGTCAATCTGATCCCCGTCAACGAGGTCTCCGAAACGGGTTTTCGCCATTCGGGGCGTGAGGCGGTTGCCGCCTTTGCAAAGACCTTGGAGTCCAAGGGCATTCGCGCAACGGTGCGCCGCAAGCTCGGCTCCGATATCAATGCCTCCTGCGGACAGTTACGCCGTGCCGCAATGAAGCAGAAGTAATTTCCCCGCGTTGCCGTTTCTACATATCAAAAAAGGAGAAACGGGATGCAAAAACAGCAAATAGAACAAAAAACAAAAGCGTGGAGACGGAGTGCGATTGTGGCGGCTGTGTTGCTTTTGGCAACGCTGTGGATCTTGCTTGACCGATGGCTTATGCCCTTTGCACCTACACCCTCCACGGTCGAAATTCCCGATTTTTGCGGCATGCGCGAGGACGCGCTGGCAAAAGAGATTTGGATGGATCTGCGCGTGGAATACCGCTATGACGAGCATGCCCCCGAGGGGACGGTTCTTTCGCAGACCCCGTCGGCGGGGAGCAGGCGCAAGCTGGTAGGCGAAGAAGAGATCTGCGAGATCCGTCTTGTTGTCAGCCTGGGTGCGGAGCGGATCATTCTGCCGCCTGTGATCGGCGCCGACGTGCGAACGGTACTATCAAGCTTGCGTGCGCAGGGCTTGAGCGTTCACACGGTCATGCAACCATCTCCGCACACTGTGGGACGGGTGCTGTCCTGTACGCCAAGCGAAGGAACGGCAGTCAAAAAGGGGAGCGAGGTCACTCTGACGGTCAGTGCGGGAGAGCCGGTGCAAACCGTTTCCGTTCCCGATCTTTGCGGACTTTCGCGCAGTGACGCCCTCATTCGGCTTTGGCTCTCCCAATTGAACGTGGGGGAAGTCATAGAGATCGTATCGGACGCGCCCGTAGGAAGCGTGGTGCGCCAAAGTCATCGCCCGGGAACTGTGGTGATGGCGGGAACGAAGATCACATTGTATGTATCAGCAGAAAGGAACTCGGAGGAGTAAAGGATGTATCAAGGCTTTGGAAGAGTGATCAACAGCAATGGCGGACTGTTTACGGTGCGTCTGTTTTCGGACGCCTCGCGTGAGCCGATGCCCTTGGACGGAATGACGGTCACGGGGCGTGGACGCGGTAGCTTGCATCGCAAGGGAGCCCTTTTGGTAGGGGATCTTGTGGACGTCAGCTACGATCACACCGCGTTCTCGCTTACCGAGGACGGCAAGACCGTGTGCGCCGAGGACGGCACGGGGCTTGCGATCGACCGCATCCGCACGCGCAAGAATGCGCTCATTCGTCCGCCTATGGCAAACCTGGATATTTTGTTTGTTACGCTTGCAGCAGCCTCGCCGGAGCCGATCCTTGAAACGGTGGATAAGCTGCTTTGCATCGCGGAGCACAACGGCATCGAGCCCGTGATCGTAGTGACCAAGAGCGAGCTTTCAAGCGCCTATGCAGAGGAGCTGGCAGGTATTTACCGCCTTTCGGGCTTTGAGGTCTTTTGCGTGGGAGAGGGAATGGATCACGATGCCCTGCGTGCGCGTGTTTGTGCAATTACAAATGGAAAGATCGCGGCGTTTTCCGGTGCCTCTGGTGTCGGGAAATCCACGTTGCTCAATCGTCTTTTCCCCGAATTGCATTTGGAAACGGGTGAGATCAGCCGCCGTATCGAGCGCGGTAAAAACACCACGCGGCAGGTTTCGCTCTATCCGCTTTCCAACGAGGAGACCTGTGGCTACCTCGCGGATACGCCCGGCTTTACCATGCTGGATTTTGAACGCTTTGACTTTTTTGACAAGGAGGCGCTCCCGCAAACCTTTCGGGAGTTTGTGCCATACATCGGCGAGTGCCGTTACACCAAATGCTCCCATACTAAAGAGGAGGGCTGTGCCATCCTCGGGGCTGTCAAACGCGGTGAAATCGCCCCCACACGCCACCAAAGCTTTCTCTCCCTTTACGAGGTGCTGAAAAAGAAAACGAAGTGGTAAGGTACAGGAATTGCCTTGCGGTATATCCACGGTGCAATTTCATTGACCTGTCAATAAGAAAAGAGCAAGCAGAACGGGATTTTTTCTCCTTTTCTGCTTGCTCTTTTCGTCGTTACAAGCCACAAAAGATATGGCATGGGTCAAGTCTCGGGGGCAAGAGACGCATCTTCGAATAAAGTATTGACAAAAAAATGAAGTCGTGCTATAATGGAATTGACCACAAGGTCAAAAATATAGAAAACGGAGGTAGATGTTATGAAAAAAGCAGTTGCGACGTTATTATTGATGGTAAGTGTGTTGCTCTTGTTTGGTTGTGCTAATAGTAAACAAACTATGTACGGTTACGTTTCGCAGGTGACAGAGGATGGTGTGTTTGTCAGTGTGAACGGCTTTGAAGAGGACATCTACGTAAAATGCGAGAACGCGGATCAAATATCGGTGTTTGACACGATCGTGATCGAATACAAAGAAGAAGATCTGAAGGAGAGCAGCGGAACGTATCCAAGCATTGCAGGCGGCGTGGGTTTATATGCATACGTGGTGGAGGCAATCAGCGTTCGCCAATCGGATCCTTCCAAAGGAGAGCCTTTGTTTGGCTGAGCCTTGAATACATTCGATTGAGAATCAGTACAAAATAATCGGCGGCAAGACCGAAAAGTCTTGCCGCCGGTTGTTTTATTACCGTGTCTCGATTTTATGATTTTTGTGCTTTTATCTTTAGATAATCATCATATGCGCTCTCTGCAATGCCTGCGCGCTTGATCTTTCGGGAGGAGTTCTTGGGGAATTCCTCGGTGCGGATCAAGTAGGATTCAATGCGCTTATAGGATTGCACAATGCCGTTGACGGTGGAGATTGCACGTTTCATTTCCAGATCCAGCTGTCCCTTGGTGTATTGCTTGCCATAGACCTCGGTCAGCTTATCATAGTCGGGATGGATCAGTGCTACCACATCATAGTCATGCTTTTTATCATTGAGGTATCCAACCACCACGCATTCCTTGATGAAGGAATTGCGGTTGAGGTAGGTCTCCAGCTCCTCGGGAAAGATATTTTTTCCGCTGGAGGTTACGATGACGTTCTTTTTGCGCCCCGTGATATAAAGGCACCCGTCCTCATCCATGTATCCCAGGTCGCCCGTGTAGAACCATCCGTCGCGGATGACCTCACGCGTCAATTCCGGCATGTTGAAATAACCGAGCATGACGTTGTCCCCCTTAAAGCGGATCTCACCCGTTCCGTCATCCTGCACGTCGTAAATGTCCAATAGGGCATTTGGCGTTGCCATACCTGCGGAAGCATCGTTGAAGAAGAACTCACGGTTAAGTGCCGCCAAGGGGGCGCACTCGGTCAAGCCGTAGCCCTGGTATGCGTGAATGCCAAGGTCGCGCAAGCCGCGGAGCACCTCGGGGTCAGCGGATGCACCACCCGAGATCATAATGCGGAGCTTACCACCGAAATTCTTGTGGATCTTTGCAAATACGCGACGCTTTGCCGCGGTTCTGCTTTTGACAGAAGGGATTGCGTTGGTCATTTTGATCATCGTATTGACCTTTTTCTCCAATCCCTGCTTGCGGATGCCTGCCCACACGCGGTGATAGAGTGTTTCCATCAGCAACGGAACGCAAAGCACGACCGTGGGGCTGACCTCCTGCAAATTGCGCGCAACGTAGCGCAATCCTTCGGAGAAGGCAACGGTGCTGCCGCGATAGATCGGGCAGAGGAAGCCGCAGGTGCACTCGTAAACGTGGTGCAGGGGAAGAACGGAGAGGAAAACGTCGTTTTCGTCAATGTAGATCATCTGGCACATCTCCGAGAGGTTGAAGCAGATGTTGCGCTGAGAGAGCATAACGCCCTTGGAAACGCCCGTGGTGCCCGAGGTGAAGATGAGCACGCTCATCACATCCGGGTCGATCGGTGCGTCCAGGAAGGTGCGGTCACCATCGATGATGCGTTGGTTTCCTGCGGTGATCATGGCGGGAAATTCGTCAAAGCAGATGCGTGCAACGTCCTTTTCAAGGCTGTTGACCTTCTCGGTGCAGTTAGCCGAGTAAACGATTGCCGAAGCCTCCGTAACGGTTGCAACGTTTGCAAGCTCCTCTGCGGACAGATCCTTATCCACGGGGATCACCGTACCGATGCCGCACGTAATCGCCATATAGGCGGTGACCCATGCATAGCAGTTTTCGCCCATTAAAATAATGCGACGTCCCATCAGTCCGCGCGCGCAAAGCTCTGTTCCAAGAGCCTCTACGTCAGCGCCGTACTGCCGGTAGGAATAGTCCTTGTAGGAGCCGTTTTCCTTTTGGCGAAAGAGCGTCTTGTCGCCAAAACGATCGACAGAGGCGCGGTACATCTGTCTGAAATCGGTGATTTTTTCAACGGGATAGTTCTTGTATACTTTCATATTCAAACCACCTTTCCGTAATGTTTTTTGTTTGCGGTTTTTAAAACCACATCTTCGGGAATATTATACCACACAAAATGGTGAATTGCAATATGTTTGTGAAAAATAATCCAATATTTTTATTTTTAGCAGCGGTCGATGGTAAGAACCGTAAAATAGTTGGGGTCAATGCGGCTAATCTCGGTTGCAACCGCGCGCTTGATCTCCTCGTCGGTCAGCTTGACCTCAAAGGGAACGACCACGTCAAAAATCAGATTGGAGTGCGACTTGCCGCAGACAAAGCGGAAATCATGGATCTGCAGGGCTTCGTCTACGTTTTTTACGGCTTGCAGTGCTTTTTGTCGCAGGTGATTGATCTGTGCGTCGTCGGTGACGATGGGGTCCATGTGAATGGTTGCCTCAATGCCGCAATCGGTTCGCAGCTCCTTTTCAATGGTGTCAATGATATCGTGGGTCTCAAAAACGTCTACTTTTCCGTCCACCTCAACGTGCAGGCTGGCAATGATATGCCCGGGGCCGTAGTTGTGGACGATCATATCGTGAATGCCCAAGGCGGCGGGGTATTTTGCAATGGTGTCAGCAATGGTTTGAACGATCTCGTCCGAGGGGGCTTCTCCGAGAATCGAATTTTTGGCATCGTTGAGAATGCGGATGCCCGCTACCAAAATCAGAACAGCCACGATTACACCCATATATGCGTCGGGATTCCAGGAAATGTCTTGGAAGAACAGTGGGATGACCGAGGCAACAAGGACAGCCGAGGTGGAAAGCACGTCGGAGAGACTATCGGCGGCGGTAGCACGCATGACCGAGGAGTTGATTCGCTTTCCAATGGTACGATTGAAGAGCGCTAACCAAAGCTTGAAGAGGATCGAGCCGATCAGCACGGCAATGGCAATGGGAGAGCTTTCGGGACGCTCGGGGGAAAAGATCTGTTGGATCGAGCTTTTGAGCAGCTCAACGCCGACAAGCAAGACCAGAAAGGAAACGATCATGGAGGCAACGTATTCGATGCGCGCGTGTCCGAACGGATGCTCTCGGTCGGCAGGCTTGGAGGAGATGCGGAAGGAGATCAAGGAAATGATCTGTGTACCTGCATCCGAGAGGTTATTGACCGCATCTGCAACGATGGAGATGGCGCCAAAAAGCGTACCCACCGTAAATTTTGCAAGAAAGAGCAAAAGATTGACGACGATGCCGGTGATGCTGACCATTACGCCGTACGCAGTGCGCACGCGTGGTTCGGTCACGTTTTTATGGTTTTTAACAAAGAGTCTTGATAAAAGCTCTGTCATGGAAAGATCCTTTCTATGAGGTTTGTTTGGTAAAGCTGTTGAGCCATACGCCGCGCCCCACCAAAACAAGACCTAAAATGCATTTGAAGATCTCGGTGTTGTAGCAGATCATATAGATCCACTCTACGGGGAGAGGAGAGTACAGGATCATGCAAAGGGAGAGCGGAATGGTAATTGCCCATACGTAGACCGAGTCAAACAAAAAGGTAATGATCGTTTTGCCGCCCGAACGCAGGGTAAAGTAAGAGCCGTTGAGAATGGCGTGGATGGGGGCACCGATGGCAACCGTCAGGGTAAACCAGGTAGCAAGAGTGCGTACCTCGTCGGTGGTATTGTAAAAATTGGGGAAGAAGAAGGCACACGCGGCAATCAAGAGCCCTGCAACCACGCCAAGAGCCGCGCTAAAGGCGATCATCTTGCGCGCATCGTCCATGGCTTTTTCTTTATCTCCGGAGCCAAGGCGATGTCCCAGCAGAATGGAGATCGCGCTTCCCGTGGCGATGTAAAGGACGGAAAAGGTGTTAAGCACGGTGCCCGAGATGTTCATTGCCGATACCGTTGCAATGCCACACAAGGAGTAGCATTGCAGGATCATTGCCTGCCCCGCCGCCCACAGCGTTTCATTGATTAACAGCGGCATGCCCGTTACGGTAATCGCGCGTACAAGGTCCTTGGGAACGCGCAAGGAGCGATATGCACCAACGATAAAAGGGCACTGATCGGCGTGCAGATGCGTCCATAAAATGATGAGCGTACACTCCACAAATCGTGAAATAACCGTAGCAATGGCGGCACCCTCTACTCCAAGGGCAGGAAAACCAAGCTTTCCGAAAATGAGGACGTAATTCAAGGAGAGGTTGACGCTCACACCGATGACACCTGCCACCATGGGAGGCAGGGTGTGCTTGACCTCGCGCAAGGAGCTTGCATAGATCTGTGTGACCGTATACGGGAAGAGACCAATCAACGAGATGGCAAGATATTCTTTTGCGTGCTGCATGGTTTTTACAAGGTCGCCCGTTTCGCTTCCCTCGTGCAAATAGAGCGCGATCAAGGGCTCACCCAACAAAAGGAACAGCCCCAAAGCCAATGCGCAGAGGAGAAGGGAGATGATGAATTTGTAGCGATACGCGTATCGCAATCCTTCACGGTCGCCCTTGCCGAAAAATTGAGCACCGAACAATCCCGCACCCGAAAGCGCGCCGAAAATGCAAAGATTGAACACGAACAGCAATTGGTTGACAATCGATACACCCGACATTTGCTCGGTGCCGATCTGCCCGACCATAACGTTATCCAATAGGCTGATAAAATTCGTGATGCTGTTTTGAATGATGATTGGGACGGAGACGGAGAGGAGCGAGCGGTAAAATGCGCGGTCTCCAATAAAGCGTTTGAGATTCATGGAAAAAAGTCCTTTTCGCATTAGCCCCAATATTTGCGGTCCAGACTGCGCAGTTGAATGGCTTCGGCAATGTGCGTTGCGCGAATCAGCTCCGAGGCATCCAGGTCTGCGATGGTGCGTGCCACGCGCAGAATGCGGTCATAGCCACGGGCACTCAGTCCCATGCGGTCGTAAGCTGCCTTCAAAAGAGCGGAAGCATCTGCGTCCAGCTTGCAATAACGCTGTACGCCTGCAGGATCCAACTGAGCGTTGCAAAAAACGGAACTGTCTCCGTCCATGCGCTCGGCGGCATATTTGCGTGCGGCGGTAACGCGTTCGCGAATGACCGCCGAGGACTCGGCTTGCGTATTGGGAGTTGAAATTTCGTCGTAAGAAAGGGAGGGGAGCTCGATTTGGATGTCCATACGGTCAAGCATCGGTCCGCTGATGCGCGAGATGTAGCGCTTGACGTCTATGGGCTTGCAGGTGCATTTATGGGAAGGATGACCGAAATATCCGCAACGGCAGGGGTTCATAGCGCCCACCAGCATAAAGGAGCAGGGGAAGGTCACACGTCCGTTTGCACGGGTGATAGTGACCTTTCTGTCCTCCAGGGGCTGACGCAGGGCATCGGTGACCTGCTTGGGAAATTCGGGGAGCTCATCCAAAAAGAGCACGCCATTGTCGGCAAGAGAGATCTCGCCGGGGAGCGGATTGATGCCGCCGCCCACAAGGCTGACGGGGCTCATGGTGTGATGCGGCGAGCGGAAGGGGCGCACCGAAAGCAGAGAAACTCCGTCGGGGAGAACACCTGCAACGGAATGGATCTTCGTAGTCTCAATTGCCTCTGCAAAGGTCAGGGGAGGGAGAATGGTGGGGAGACGCTTTGCCAGCATGGACTTTCCCGTTCCGGGAGGTCCGATGAGCAAAATGTTGTGCCCACCTGCTGCGGCAATTTCCATTGCGCGCTTTGCGGTTGCCTGTCCGCGCACGTCGGCAAAGTCGATGCTGTGGTGACGCGACGCCTCCGAAAACGCTTGGCGGTTGCACTTGATTGGGGTGAGCGGTGCTTCACCGTTGAGATGCATGACAAGTGCACGCATATTGGGAACTGCGTAAACGGTGATCCCTTCTACAGCGGCGGCTTCTTCTGCGTTGGCTACGGGAGCGTAAAATTCCGAAAAGCCGTTTTCTTTGGCGGCAACGCACATGCAAAGAATGCCGCGTACACCGCGTATTTCACCCGATAGGGAAAGCTCACCGACAATGCATTTTCCGTTCAGCTCAACGCTTCTGTGTATGATTCCGCAGCTGTGAAAGATGGAGGTCAGGATTGCCGCATCAAAGGCGGAGCCCTCTTTTTTTCGGTCTGCGGGAGCAAGGTTGACTGTAATGCGCGCATAGGGGAAGCTGTAGCCGCTGTTGTAGCAGGCGGTGCGCACGCGCTCCTTAGCTTCTTTTACGGCAAGATCCGGCAGTCCCACCAGCTCAAAGCCTTCCAGATTGCTTTTTTGATTGCATTCCACCGTTACGGGGAATCCGTCTATGCCGCAAAGTCCGGCACTGTATGCGGATGAAAGCATGGGGATACACCGCCTTTCCTGATTTCTCTTACTTGTAAACCATAATAACATTATAATTATACAACAATTGCTCCCTGTTGTCAATCAAAAGTGCTCTTTTTTTTGCTTTTTTCACCGAGGAAGGCGTGAAAAATAAGAAAATGAAAAATATTTACAAAGATTCGGCAAAAATCTATTGACTTTTTGCCGATTTTCTTGTATAATCTTTATATATGTATTTCTATGGGAGGATTATTATGAAAAAACTTCTCGCACTTCTGTTGATTGCTCTGTTGGCAATCTCTGTTGTATCTTGCTCAAACGACGGCAATGAGGGTGAAAATGAGGGTGATGATCAGTACGTGGATAACACCGTAATCGTTACCTCTGTAACCATTGGCGACGATACGTTCCACTTTGACACCGTCGATAGTGAAACCGTTGTAATTACCAACTTTTCCAGTAAGATCGATGCAGCGCACGCTGTAAAGATCCCTGCATATCTGGATGGTAAGCGCGTAGTCGGAATCGCGCAGGAAGCATTTTGCTACAAATCCAGTGTTCTTTCCCTGACCTTCCCCACCCAGCAGGAGCTGGCTGAGGGCGATGCGGATTTTGATATGTCTGCTTACACCTTTGCAATTGCAGACTATGCATTCAGAGATTGCGTATCTCTCAAGTCCCTGACTCTGCCCGCATATGTAAATAAAATCGGTGTTGGCGCATTCTTTGGATGCACCTCTCTTGAGACTCTTGCCTTTGAGGCAGGTATCAAGATCGACGAGATCAAGACCGCGACATTTATGGATTGCGTATCCCTGACTGCCGTTGAAATTCCCGCATCCGTTGCCACCATCGGCGAGGCTGCTTTCTACGGTTGCTCCGCACTGGAGACCGTAAAGGTAAACGAGGGTACCTCCATGATCCTCAAGCAGGCATTCCAGAACTGCACCGCATTGGCAACCATTGAACTGCCTGCATCCGTTGCAAGCATTGGAACCTATGCATTCCATGGTAGTGATGCACTCTACATTGGCGGCTTGACCTACGCAGGTGAGTCTACCGAGGTCAACGATTACATTGCAAGCCTGATGCTGACCGAAAAGCCTGAGGAGCCCGTAGTTCCCGAAGTACCCGAAGTACCCGAGGGCGGCGAGGGTGAAGGCGAAGGCGACCAGCAGCTTGGCGCTTAATATTCATAGTGAACAAAAACCGGGGATGGCTCATGTATGTGAACCATCCCCGTACTGTACCGATATTCAATTGTAAAAGTCGTGCTTTCCAATGGTGAAGGCGTAGGGTCTGTTTTTGGAGATCCAATTGGTGGTTGAAATGCGCGGATTCATAAAGAAGAGCGCAGAATTGGAAATGGAATACCCCTCAAGGCAGATCTTAGCTGCGATCACCGAGGATTCGGAAGGCGTATTGTAAATGGTGCCAAAGGACACGGGCGAGAATTGCGTCCCGTGCTTGCGGTCAAAAATGACCCCATAGATCGTGTTGGGGTAAGACTTGTGGCGCACGCGGTTCAGCACCACGTTTCCAACCGCAATCTGACCGCGGAACGGTTCCCCACGCGATTCTGCCGAGATGATGCGCGAGAGCCAATAGACCTCATCGCTGTTGTATTTTGCCCATGCGACGGCAGGTGTCCCCACGGGAGTTTTCAATTCCACGGCGCGGTGTGTCGCGTTCCACGTCAGCTCCGAGCGGAATGCACGAGCCAGGGGACGAATGGGAACGTATAAGCTGCCGCCCCAATTCTGAATTTCCTCTACCGTGTAATAGTAGTGCCCGTTGGCATAGATGTAAAGCGCACCCGAGCGGATGATCAGCGTCATGCCGCTTTTGGTATATACGGTAGCGGTGGACGTGCTGTTGTTCCACGAAAAGCTGCATTCATCAAATAGATTGCAGAATTTTCGCAGAGGAACGTAGGTAGTGTTCCTCCAGATCACGCAATCACCGTCCAATACCTCATAGCCGTCCAGGTACACTTCGGTGGGGGTACTTGCGGCAGGAAGACCGTAGGAGGCGGCACCGGCACCAACCGTCATTGCGCCAAACAGCATCAGCGTAGCACAAAGCATGCACAGCCATCGTCGCACGTGGGCACGGGAAGCACTTCTTCTTGTTTTTGTGACCAAATCAATCACTCCTTTGCTTGAATTTGTGCGGGGGTCAGATGCAAAAACCACCGCACATGCTGTTATTATACAGGAAAAAACGAGAAAAATCAACCCACGGATTTTGGCATCAAAGGCAGTATTTTGAAGCTGTGGATAAGATTAGAAAAACAGGAAAAACCACCGAGAAAAAGTTTGTAACAAACGCAAAAAAATGGATAAAGGATGTAAAAATGGAAAAGAAAGCTTATACGCACGTAATATGGGATTTTAACGGAACGGTCTATGATGACGTAGACGCCTGCATTCAAAGTGCCAACCGCTTGCTGGGAGCATATGGTCTTGCGCCGCTTCCCTCCAAGGAGGAGTATCGCGCAAAATTCGGATTTCCGATCATTGAATACTACACGCGCCTCGGCTTTGATTTTGACCGTTACCCGTACGCCAAGCTTGCTGTGGAGTGGGTGGATTATTATATGGAGTTTTCTGCAAATTCAAAGGTGTATGAGGAGATTCCGTCGGTGCTGGATGCCGTGCGAGAACGAGGGCAAGAGCAATGGATCCTGTCGGCAACCGAGGCAAACATGCTCAAGGGGCAGCTGAAATCTTTGGGGATTTTGCATCGCTTTCACGGTGTGCTGGGAATGGATAACATCCATGCGCACAGCAAGGAGGAGATCGGTTTGGCATGGAGACGCGAGCATCCCGATGCGTGTGCCTTGATGGTGGGGGATACCGACCACGATGCGCAGGTTGCCGCGGCAATGGGTGTGGATTGTGTGCTGGTCGCCAAAGGACATCAATCCAAAGAGCGGCTGGAGCAATGCAAGTGCCTCTTTGTTGCCGAAAGTGCTGCTGAAATTTTGCAATTACTTTGATGCGTGTGGTAAAAAAGGTCGTACAGGTTGACGCATTGCGTCGACTGTACGACCTTTTTTGTTATTTGATTTGAATCAACAGCGTGCAGACCTTGTTTGGTGTGCACGTGCCGAATACGGTGTTGCCCGAGAAGGTGGCAGGGGCAATGACGGTTTCATTTAAATCGGTGAAGAAGGCACTTTGCACATTCTTCGAAAGTGCGATGCTCCACTCGCCGCCGCTGTCCTTTGGAGCATAGAAGCGGACGACGTAGCCTTGTCCGTCCTCGGCGGTCTTGAGGGCGGTAACGCGCAGATTTTCGCTGACGCGAAGCAGTTGATGCGTGAAGGGAAGCGTTCCTTCATGCGGTTGTGCGGTTGCTGCGCAATAGGAGATGGGATGTACAAAGCTGTCTGCCATGTGGTACAGCTCGCTCTCACTTGCGTGTGCCGGGCATACGCCAATGCCCAGGCGGAAGTGGTGCACGCCGTACTCGGGGTAAGGATCGGGATCGTACGAAGCGCGGATGAGCGACAGCGCAAGCATTCCGTCGGTAAAGCGGAAGCCGTACTTGGAGTCGGAGATCAGCATCAAGGATGCTTGATCTGTTCCCGTAGAAAGCGGTACGGCAAAGGAGCTTGCGGGGACGTCGTAATTGAGAGGTGCACGATCTACCGTTCCAAAGGGAACGTCATAGCGGCAAGCGCTTGCAGAATAGGCAAAGGGCAGGGCAAAATTGAGCTGCGGAATACCGCTCTTGTTGCCAACCTCGTGGAAGTCTACTGTGACGTCATATTGTAAAAATCTACTGTTTTCGTCCAGCGTGATCTTTGCTGAAAGCGAGGAACGTGTTGCAAAATCAAAGCGGAAGCATAACGTTTTGCGCACACCGTTGGTATCGATCTTTTCAATCGATACGTTGGCAGTTTGTTGCAGGTTTTCAATTTTCATATAATCGCCAACGCGCCATGCTGTCATGCCCTGAAGCGTGTTTTCGGTGATCAGACGGAAAAAGGCGGACGGACGCTTGATCAGCTCGGTGTCTGTTGTAAGATCGATCAGGGAGCAAAGTTCAGCAGTGCGTCCGTCAAAGACGGCACGCAGGTGATTGTTTTCCAACACGATACACTCATGCGCAAAATCTTGTCGCTCATGTTGCAGAGGCATCCAGGGGAGCGTAGGAGCTTGATCGGGGGAACGATCCAACGTGTAAGTCGCGTATCCAAACGCAGGGACGCGAACGTGGAGTGCAAACTTTTTGTAATGGTGTCCCCAATACATGGTGCCGTCCTCCAGCAGCTTGCATGCTACGGGATGATTGTCTTCATCTGTGAAGTATGCCTTGTCTGCAGGCTCGTTCCAGTCGTAAACGGTACATTCGCTTACACCGTCAAAATCATATTGTGTGGGGTTGAAGAAGTGGAGCAGACGGCACACGCCCGAGCCGCGCTCGGCTTGCGGCATTTGATAATGCTCGCGGTTACTCACACCGTAACCGACGCCACCGCCCTCGGAGATCGAGGCAGGGTCACTTGCAAGTCTTGATGCCGAGGTGTCAATTTGATCCGCAATGCTTCGCATGGCAATGTTTGCATTGGTCCCCACGTAAGCCATCGCGTCCTGGAATTTTCCCATTGCGTGCTCCCGAGTGTCAACGACTCCGGAGCCGGGGAGGATGTCGTGGAACTGATTGAAGAGAATGCGCTTCCACGCCTCGCAAAAAGTGCTTGAAAAGTCCTTTGCGCCCAGCATGGCAGCCTCGGTGCAAATTGCTTCACTTTCGTAAATGCGAGCCTCTGCCAGGCGATTGGCTCGCTTGATTTTAGCCTGCGAGGTGTAGCAACCGTCAAACACGAAATTGATCTCTCCTTCAACGACGGGGAGCGTGTCGCGGTATTGTTCAAGCTCTGCAAAGTATGCCCCGTAGGTGCTGAAAAGCAGGGTGGGCATGATGGGCCAGGAGGCGATTTCGCGCAGACGCTCCAGATCGCGTCGAGTCGGACCGCCGCCGTGGTCTCCCACGCCGTAGACCTTTAAAAAGCAGGGAACGCCGTTCTCTTTTGCCTGAATGGGCGTATCCCAAAGCATATCGCTCTCAATATCTGCATTGTACCAATGCGGCTCACGGTAAACCAAGAGCTCGCTGCCCGCGCGTCCTCGCCAGCGGTACACACTTGGCGCAAGCTTTGCGTTTCCGCGGCAATGGTAGTAGTATTTGACGCCGCCTGCCGCGCAGATCTCAGGGACGGAGACGTTGTGCCCAAAGGTGTCGGGCTCAAAATCCAACTGCAGGGAGTTGGCAGGGATTTCTAAAAGCTTAGAGAGGTAGCGCTTGGTGTAAAGAATGTGACGTGCCAGCGATTCACCGCTTGACATATTTTTGTCTGCTTCAACCCACGTGGAGGCAGAGACCTCCCAGCGCCCCTCGCGGATGCGTGCCTTGATCTCCTCCAGCATTTCGGGGGCATATTGCTCGATGATTTCGTATGTCGATGCCTGCGATTGTGCAAAGGTCAATTCGGGATATTCACGCATCAGATCCAGCACGGTACGAAAGGTATCCACGGTGACCGATGCTGTTTCCTGAAATCCCCACATCCAGTTCATGTCGATGTGCGCATGCGCAACGCAATGGATGCGATACGCTCGGGCGGCGTCCTGCAGGGGCAAAAGAAGCGATTCGGCGTGCAAAGCGGAGGATTTGGTGATTACGCCTCCATCCTCGCGGACAGCGCTTGCAAGGGCTTCTGCGGCGGCTGTGACGTAATCATCGTATTTGCCATCATGCGCCTTTGAAAGCGCTTCAGCAAAATGCAATTCGCTCAGGATTCTGTTTGCGTAGGGCGAGGTGCCCGACAGTGCTTTTAATTCGCGAAGTGTTGTATAGGGGATCATAATAACCTCCTGCTATATTTATCGTATCTGTTTTAAACTCTTTGATCGCAACCAAAGACCAGCATCTTTTTGCGAACCTCTTCCTTAATGAGCTCTACCTTGAGGTTGCGGATATCCAGGTAGGAAAGGTTGCGGTTCAGTCCTTCCTGCATGGCACGGTTTCCCGCAAGACAGAGGTCGGTAAAGATGTTGACTTTTGCAATTCCGTTGGCAATGGCGCCTCGGAAATCGTCGTCGGTCAGTCCCGATCCTCCGTGCAACACCAGGGGAATCTGCAACGCGTTGCGAATGTCGTTCAGACGTGCAAGATCCAGCTTCGGCTTGCTTTTGTAAGCGCCGTGCGCCGTACCGATGGAAACGGCAAGTGCATCTACACCCGTGGCGGTGGCGTAATCCAAGGCTTCCTCCACCTTGGTGTAAAGGTCGGTGGCAGCGTTGTCGTTGGCGTTGGCTTCTCCCACGTGACCGATCTCACCCTCTACGGTTGCGCCAAAGGCGTGTGCGATCTTTACGATCTCACGTGTATCTGCAACGTTCTTTTCATAGTCGCCTGCCGAGCCGTCGAACATCACGCTGGAAAAGCCCAATTGCAACGCTTCCATACAGCGCTCAAACGTCAATCCGTGGTCGTAGTGTACCACCACGGGAACGCTTGCCCGTTTGGCGGCGGCGATGATCGAGGGGGCAATCAGCTTCAACTCTCCTGCAGGAAGCAAAACCTCGGCGGTTCCAATGATCACGGGAGCACGGAGCTCCTCTGCAACCGAAATGACAGCCTCCAGCATATCGGTATCGGTGGTATTAAACAGACCGACGCCGTATCCGTTTTTCTGTGCGTCCGAAAGGACGGTATTCAAATTGACCAGCATTATCTATCTCTCCTTTTATTCATCCTCTTCAATTGTGGGGGCTCTGACGATGCGTGTGTCGGTAAACACGTCGGTTTCGTCGGTGCTGTGGGTGGAGAACTCCGAAATGACAGCTCCCTCCTCACCTGCGCAGAACCAATGCCAGGTCTCGGGCAGAATGGTGAACTGCTCACCCGGCAGGAGCACGGTTTCGTCGAAGACCGTGACGTCGGTTTTGGGAATGGGGGCTTGGATATCCTCGCGCCTGCCACCCTTTCCGCTTGCCGTGTAGAGATAGACCTTGCCGTAGCGACAGCGGAAGGTTTCTTCCTTGCCTGCTTGTCCGTTTGTTGGAACGTGCTTGTGCTCGGGGCAGGTCTGGTAGGGGAGGAGCACCATTTCCTTGGCACAAACACGCTCGGTGTTGACGTAGGTGATGAGCTGTAGCCCGACTTCTTCTACCATTCCAAGCCCAAGATCCGCAACCTCAATGTTTCCTTTTTCCTCATCCGTAAGAATGATACCTGCCTTTTGGTAGTATTCCAATGCGGCGGCTTTCATTTTGTTGTATTTGGAGCGTTTCATATCCGTCCGTCCTTTCCAATCTCCAGCCTTTCATGCTCGGAGATGAATTTTTTGATGTATTCCTTATCGCGCATGCCGCTGACCGAATCCTCGGCAGAAAGATTGCAGCACGCTGCACCGGAGGCAAACTCCAGCATTCGTTTTGCGTCAAAATCGTTGTAAATACCATACAGGCACCCGGCGCAAAAGGCGTCGCCGGCACCGACCGAGCCCTTGATAAAGCCCTTTTCCAGCTTGATGGAGGGGATTACGGTAAAGGTTCCGTCTGCCTCCAGGCAAAAGCCTGCCTCGGGAGCATGCAGGATCACGCGTTGGCGTACACCCATTGAAAGAATCGATTGCATGATTCTGTGGACTTGCTCAATCACAAGCCTGCCATCGGCATCGCGTGCGCAAATACCCGTGACTTCACCGCCCTCAATTTCGTTCATAAAAGCGTTGTCGGTATATTTGAGTGCGGGAATGACCTTTTCGGCAAAATGTCCGTCGCTGTCGCTGACCATGTCAATAGATGTCAGAATGCCCACGTCCTGTACGTTTTTCAAAAAGCGTGCCATCACCGTTCCGTATTCGCTGTCCGCTTGGTCGAAGCAGTCAAGAAGCAAAATGTAACCGATGTGCAGCATTTTGCAATTGAGGAGGGATAGGTTGATATCCGTGGGCGAAAACTCTGCATTGGCGCCGCGGTGGTGGAAAAATGTACGCTCACCCGTGGAGGCGACGCTCATGACGTCGCTAAAGCCGGTCGGGGCGTTTTTCGAGGTGACAATGTGACTGACGTCTATACCGCTTTGCTGCATTTGCGCAAGAATGTACTTTCCGCCGTCATCGTTTCCAATGCGCCCAAGGGCGCTGATGGATAGCCCACGGTCGATCTTTGTCAGGTCGATTCCCGTGTTGGGAACGCAACCGCCCACGGCAGTGGAAAGAGAAAGGATGTTTGAAAGCATTCCCTTTTGCGGATAGGCTTCAATCACCTTGACGATGTCCGTCAAAACGTTGCCTGCAATGGCAATACCGTAGCGTTCTCCCATAATCAAACGATCCACAGTGGTTCCCAGAACGCGCGCCAACGTTGCAAGCTGTGTAATTTCCGGGTATCCGCCACCTCGTTCCCATTTGCTGACGGTTTTGTTACTGACGAACAAAAGCTCTGCCAATTGGGTTTGTGTGAAGCCCTTTTGTCGGCGGAGCAATGCGATGTTGCTTCCTATGCTGGGCTTGCTTTTCGTTTCATTCATTCCGTGTGCCTCCTTTTTGGGGTTCTGATATGATTATACACTTTTCATTTCAAAAAATCAACCTACTTTTTGTTGACACGGCGCGGAGAAAATCAAAAAATATGTCTACAAATCGTAGACATTTTAAAAATCACGGAAGAGGAAGAAGGTGCATATGATAACAGTAAAGCAAAATCTAAACCGAGAAAAGGAGATACGTGATGCAAATTGATCAAAAAATGCTCAACCGCTTACTTTCTATGAACGACGAACAGCTTGGAACGATCATTCAAAACATAGCCAACGAGTCGGGAATCGACAGCGCACAGCTGGGATTAAATCCGAACAACATTGCAAGCATTCGTCAAGCGCTCGGCTCTGCCACCGAAGCAGATCTGGCACAGTTGAATGTGATCTACGAAAGCTACCGGCAAAATAAAAAGAACAAATGAGCGCAAGGCGAAACGGAGGATAGAGCTATGGATGATATCAATGACCGCGCAAGAGATCCGGCATCGCGCGAGCCGGGGGCAGTATTGAACGAGGTGTTAAGCAATCCCGCACTTTTGCAATCGATTGCAGCGGCAATCCGTGGTACGGGAGGCTCGGCTTCGACAGAGGACGCTTGTGCAGAAACTGTAGCTACACCCCTGCAGGAGGGAATCTCGGAGGACGGGATCGCGCACGTGCTGTCCGATCCTGCCTTGATGCAAAAGCTCCCCGAGGTGATGGCAACGATAGCTCCGCTGTTGGCAGGTCGCGAGGAGGAAAATACGCCTAAAAAGAGTGACGTGCCTGCAATGGCAAACATGAAAGAGGGACATAGAAGGCGCACGCAGCGCGATGACCTTTTGTTGGCGCTCAAGCCCTTTTTGTCACCTGCGCGGTGTGAGGCGATCGATACGCTGATCCGCATTTCCCGTTTGGGGAATGCTTTGCAAAATTTGAAATAAGGAGGAACTGCTATGTATTCCCGTTATCACGATCGGGCAGATACGGGCATTCGGATTCCCGCACATTACAGCGGCTGTGCTTTTTCGGAGGTGCGCACAGAGGAGCCGCCGTCCCGTTTTTTGGAGATTGCAAAGCCGAGTCCGCGGCAGATGCCGCCAAGGGAACGAGATGAAAAGCAAAGCATGCCTGCAGATATGCCACCTGCACGTACCGTGCGTTTGAGCGAGGACGCTGATGCAAAAAAGCCACCGTTTGATGAAAAAAAGGAGGAGTGTGAGGCGCAGGCGGATGCTGTGGCAAGCGTTGCAAAGGAGGCTGTGCCAAGCGTTGCAAAGGAGGCTGTGCCAACGGGCGCGTTTTCCTGGCTTCCTTCGCTTGGTCAAATGCTTGGCAAATTGGGTGGCGGTAAGGATGGTGACCGCGTATTGCTTCTCGGCTTGATTCTTTTGCTGTCGCAAGGAGAGCACGAGAGTGATATGGTGCTTTGGTTGATCCTTTTGCTTTTGTGTGGATGAGCGCTTTTTTGCGCTTTTCTTGCAAAAACTCTTGCTTTTTTGTCAAAACTATGGTATGATACTCATAGGAAATGAAAGCTTTTGGAAAGATGAGTATTGTATGAAGAAAAAAAGTAGGAAATTGATCCTTTTGCGCGTCATACTTGGGGTTTTGATCCTTTGTAACATGGTTGTGATCTTCTTGTTTTCGGCGCAGGACGGACGAGAATCGGATCGAACAAGTCACAAGGTGACCACCTCGGTGGCGCAGACCGTTGTCAAGGATTTTGAAAATAAGCCGCAGACGGAAAAGGACGCCATCGTCACACAAATGCACGCCCCCCTGCGTAAGGTGGCGCATATGCTGGAGTTCGGCACGCTTGGTGCACTGACCTTTTTATTTCTTTTGACCTGGAAGGGGCAGATCGTGTTGCGCTATCTCAGCGCGCTTTCGTTTACGTTGATATACGCAATTACTGACGAGATCCATCAGAATTTTTCGGAGGGGCGCGGTCCGCGCGCAAGCGACGTGTGGATCGATATGTCCGGTGCACTGATCCTTTGCACCGTGCTGCTGATATTGTTTATCCTCATCCGTGACAAAAACGGAAAAACGCAAATCACGCGTTACGTCCTGCAGCCGAACGCAAAGGTGGCTCCCATGCGCATTGCCGTGGTGGCGGATCTGCACGGGCAGGCGCATGAAGCGCACCTGGAAGCGTTGAAGCGTGAGGCTCCGCAAATGATTTTGATTCCGGGAGACCTGATGGAGGATACCGATCTTGCGGACGAGCATGCGTCGGGTTATGCATTTTTGCGTGCCTGCGTCGCTATTGCACCTACGTATTATTCGCTTGGCAACCACGAAATTGCGTGCTACCACAAGGGGAACCCTTGGCGGCATCCCGTCCCCGTGTTCCCGAGCGAGGAGATCCGTGCACGGATCGCGCAAACGGGAGCCGTGCTCCTGGATGATGAATGCGTCCGTGTGGACGGAGCGGTTGTATGCGGCTTGACCAGTGGCATCAACGGTAAGCGCAATGCGCCGAATGCCGAAGCGGTTACGCGTTTTTCTGCCACCGAGGGCTTTAAAATCCTACTATGCCATCATCCCGAATACTACGCACCGCATCTGCGGAGTACCGATATTGACCTGATCGTATGCGGACATGCGCACGGCGGTCATTGGTGTGTGTTTGGCAGAGGTGTGTATGCGCCGGGGCAGGGGATTTTCCCCAAATATACGGCAGGGGTTATAGACGGCAGATGTGTGATCAGTCGTGGAATTGGAAATCACACGTGGATCCCGCGCATCGATAACCCCGTGGAATTGGTGATGCTTTATTGTGGTGGCGCCGCTTTCGAGGAAGGTGCACCGGCAGAATATCAAAGCAAATATAAAAAAGAAAAAAAGAGAAAAAAGAGAAAAGGAGATCAAAACGATGCCAGTAATTACCATTACGTCAAAGAATTTTGAATCGGAGGTCCTCAACTCCGAAAAGCCCGTGCTCTTGGATTTTTGGGCAGCATGGTGTGGACCGTGCCGCATGCTCTCTCCCGTAGTGGATGAGATCGCCGAGGAGAGAACGGATATCAAGGTAGGCAAGGTCAACGTAGACGAGGAAGAGGAGCTTGCAATGCGCTTTGGCATTATGAGCATTCCCACGCTGATCGTATTCAAGGACGGCAAGCCCGTAAATCAGACGATGGGGGTTCAGCCCAAGGCGGCGATTTTGGGTCTTTTGGATTGACAGAAGCAAAAAAGGAAGCCGACTTCGGCTTCCTTTCGGGATGTATTATTCTTCGCTGAACACAACGGTCAGATCGGGGTGGAGCTGCAGGATCGATGCAGGGATCTCGGGTGTGATCGGCCCGTAGAATGCGCGCTGAACGATGTCCTTTTTCGCCTTTCCGTTGGCGATGAGCAGGATCTTTTTTGCCTGCATGATGGAGACCATGCCCATGGTGATTGCCTGGCGCGGAACGTCGCTCTCGTTTTCAAAGAAGCGTGCGTTTGCGCGGATGGTGGATTCGTGCAGATCGACCACGTGGGTGTTCTTTACAAAAATGCTTGCGGGCTCGTTAAATCCAATGTGCCCGTCAAGTCCAATGCCCAACAGCTGCAGATCAATACCGCCCAGACGCTCAATGCGGCTGTCGTATTCGGCACACTCGCGGTCCATATCCTCGGCACACCCGTTGGGGACGAAGGTGTTCTCGCGGTGGATGTTGATATGGTCGAAGAAATTCGTTTGCATAAAGTAACGGTAGCTTTGGGAGTCTGTTTCGGTCAGACCAACGTACTCGTCCAGATTGACGGAGGTCACGCCCGAAAAGTCGAGGTCACCCTTGTTGTACCAATCAATCAGCTGCTTGTAAACGCCGATGGGAGAGGAACCGGTTGCAAGGCCAATGACGCTTTGCGGCTTCATAATGATCTGCGCCGAGATGATGTTTGCCGCGTGTCGGCTCATTTTATCGTAAGAGGGAACTGTGATAAATTTCATTGTGCTTTTTTCCTTTCTTTCAATACGAGTTTCATTTTTCTTGTCCGCTGTGCGATAAGTGCCGGGAGGCGCTCCCATCACGCGGCGGAACACGGTGCTAAAGTAGTTCTGGTCAAAATATCCCAGGGACGCGGCAACCTCGCCTACGCGCATGCCTGACTGTAGTTGCTCGGAGGCGTAGCGCATCTTCATTTCGGTAAAATAGCGCGATACACCCATGCCCGCGTATCGGGTAAATATCTTTTTTAAGGCAGAGAGGCTGATGTTGCAAAGCTCTGCGATCTGCTGAGCACTGAGTTGCTCGTGCAGATGATCGTGCAAAACGGTGACGATCTCGGCGTAGCGGATTGCGGATGGCAGGATGAGGTGCTCTGTTGTGACGTTGCTCTCGCTCTTTGTCATACGCAACAGCCATAGCTCCAAGCGAATGCGCGTTTCGTTCAACAGCGCGCGGTCGTTGTTATTCAATCCGCGGGTTGCGCACGCGCTGATGTCAAACAGCTCGGCTTGGTCAAGCTCGGACAATTGCAAAATGCGTGAGGAAAACGACGGAACGGCGGCGGCAAAGAAGGAGAGATTGAGCACGTGCGGACAGCTTCCGAACTCCGACCAGATGCGGTGAAATTCATTTGGCTGATGCAAAAGCATCTGCCCGGCGCTCAGCGTGTAGACTTCCTCCTCGGCGGTGATGCCGACGGTGCCCTCCGCAACGTAAACAAGCTCGTAAAACGGGTGTCGCTCCCCAAGGTAATTATGGTTTTTGTCAAAGCGGCGGTCCAGAGAACGGTGGAACGCCAAAACGTCCGGACAGCGGGCAATACCGCAGTCTGTCAGCGGACTGACTTGGTTATCACGAAATTCTTTGGCTGTTTTCAAAGGTTTTACGTCCATTTCTGCATATCTATTTGTGTTTGGATATGCTATAATATAATCATAGCACACCCAAAAAGGAAAGTCAATAGGTTTCTCCTTTTTTAAAGATAAATTTGAAAAATTTTAAGATTGAAAGGGAAAAATGTCAATCATGGAAAAATTAGTACATATTTTGGAGCAGTTTAACATCAAGGCAGATGCATTGCCGCACGGAAACGGGCACATCAATAGCACGTTTTTGGTGGATTGCACGCCCCGTGTGATCCTGCAACGAATCAACACCAATGTTTTCCGTCGCCCCGAAGAGGTGATGGAGAACATCATGGCTGTGACCTCCTATCTGCGCGAAGAGATTGAAAAGAGCGGCGGTGACCCCAAAAAGGAGACGCTGACCTTTTTGCGCACCAAGGAGGGGTTGCCGTACTACAAGGATGCGGACGGCGACTACTACAGAGCGTATTATTTCGTAGAAGATACCATCTCCCTTGAGCAAGCGCAAACACCTGCCGATTTTGCCGAGGCGGCACACGGGTTTGGCAGATTTCAGCGCATGTTGGCAAATTTCCCTGCTGACCGTTTGTATGAAACGATTGAAAAATTCCATGATACAGCAAACCGTTTTGCCCAATTGGAGGATGCCATTGCAAAGGATGCCGCAGGGAGAGCCGCAAGCGTTGCCGAGGAGATCGCCTTTGCGCGCGCTTATGCCAAGTACGCAACCGCCATTACCGACGCCATTGCAGAGGGAACGGTTCCGCTTCGCGTGACACACAACGATACCAAGCTCAACAACGTCCTTTTGGATGCAAAGACGCGTAAAGGCATTTGTGTGATCGACCTGGATACCGTAATGCCCGGCTCGATGCTGTACGACTACGGTGATGCGCTTCGTTTTGGCGCATCCACGGGAGCCGAGGATGAGACTGACCTAGGTAAGATCCATTTCGATCTGGAAAAATTCGAGGCATTTACCGCCGCGTTCTTAGAGGAGTTGGGCGACAGTGTGACTCCGAAGGAGAGAGAACTGATGCCTCTGTCCGCGTTGATCATCACGTTGGAGATCGGCATTCGCTTTCTTGCCGACCACCTCAACGGAGACGTTTATTTCTCGATCCACCGCGAAAACCACAACCTGGATCGTTGCCGCACGCAGTTTAAGCTCGTATCCGAGATCGAGCAGTACCTGCCCAAGATGGCGGAGATTGTTGCACGCTACTAATTGAAAACCCGAAACCGACGCGCAGACATGCGCGTCGGTTTCGGGTTAGGCTTCTATTGGCACAACACTTTTATTACATGAGCACGTCAGGCTCCCAGGGGGATGAAAATTCCATCTCCTTGCCCGTGGCAGGGTGACGGAAGCAGAGCTTGGTCGAAAAGAGTGCGATGGGACAACGGTCGCCTCGTGCGCCGTATTTACCGTCTCCCAGCAACGGAAGCCCACGGGAGGCAAACTGAACGCGGATCTGATGGGTGCGTCCTGTGTGAAGGATCACACGCACCAGGGAGAGTGTGCCGTAAGTGTCGGATTCCACTGTTTTTTGCGTCACGTAGTCCAAAAGAGCACGCTTGACTCCTGCGCGTTCACGATCAACGACAAAGGTCTTATTTTTGTTGCGATCGTGAAACAGCAGATCGCTCATAGAATCGGACGAAGGGCTTGGGACACCGTGAACGACGGCAAGATATTCCTTGCGCAATAGATGCTGCTGCAGCTGTGCGGAAAGTTTTGATGCTGCGGACGGAGTTTTGGCATAGACCATGACTCCGCCGACGCCGTGATCAAGGCGATGCACGGTGCCGATATAGCCGTTTGTGTGCGCCGCGAGCAGGTCGGCGAACCCTTTTTGATCCGGCGTTGATTCGGAGATGAGGTTGCTCGGCTTGACGGCAACGATGACGTGAGAGTCCTCATAAAGAACGTTGATATCCATAACGTGATCCTCTTTTAAATAAAGTAAATTGCGGAGAAAAATGATGCAGAAGAACAGCAAAAACAAGAATGATCGTCATGCGGCACTGGATGCTCTTGCACAGGCGTTTGAGGGCTTGCAGATCCAATGCTTTGACGAGATCGATTCCACCAATGCCGAGGCAAAGAGAATGGTTTGCGGTGGCTTTGAGGGCGCGCGTGCTTTGATCACCGCGCGTACGCAAAGCATGGGGCGGGGCAGAATGGGGCGGAGCTTTTATTCTCCTGCGGATACGGGAGCATATTTCAGCGTGCTGTGCCGCGTAAGTGGGGAGTTGACCGACGCAGTTACGGTGACCTCTGCCGCGTCTGTTGCCGTGATGCGTGCCATTCGCACACTGACAGGATTGCAGGCAGAGATCAAATGGGTCAACGACCTGTATCTGAACGGCAAAAAGATCTGCGGTATTTTGGTGGAAGGAACGGGACTGGAAAGCAGTCGGTTTATGATCATCGGCATCGGCGTAAATATCAGCACCGAGGATTTTCCGTCGGAGCTACGTGAGATTGCCGGGTCGGTGGGCGCACGCGCACTGGATGCGCAAACGTTGATTGCGGAGATCTATCGGGAGCTGGCACCGTATCTGGACGATCCTTCCAATCGCTCCTGGCTTGCGGATTACCGCACGTACTCTTGCGTGATTGGGAAACGCGTGCGCTGGATGCAGAACGGAGCCTGGCGCGAGGGAACTGCCGCAGAGATAGATGCAGACGGTGCTTTGCAGGTGGAAACGGATGGCGGTGAACGAATTCGTCTTTACAGCGGCGAAATTACGCTTCGGGCGGCAGAAATATAGAAAAAGAATAATTCTAATTATCGAATTTTGCTGTTTAAAAGCGCTTTTTTCCATATTATAACACGAAAAAGCAGAACTTTTGAAACGTTCACAGAAAGTTAACATCAAAATACACGGTGGTTCTTGCTTTTTCGTCAAAAAAAAGATAAAATATTATAGAATCTTGCAATATAAAAAGGGGAAGTATTATGAAGCTGTTAAAAGAAATGCGTCAACTTGGGAATCACCGTCCCGAGGAAGAAATGCATATGATCAACATATATCCCGAGCTGGAAAAAAAGACGATTCTTGGCTTTGGCGGTGCGTTTACCGAGGCGGCGGCGTATAATTATGCGCAAATGTCTCCCAAGGCAAAGCAAGAGGTGCTGAAAAAGTATTTCGATCCCGCCGAGGGCGCGGGTTATACAATGGGGCGCGTACACATCGGCTCTTGCGACTTTGCTTTGGATCTTTACAGTGAAGCATACTGTGAGGATCTTTCCGATTTCAACATCGAGCGAGACAAAAAGTACGTCATTCCCATGATCAAGGATGCGCAAAAGGTAGTTGGTGATAAGCTGTTTTTGTTTGCCTCTCCCTGGAGTCCTCCCGCGTTTATGAAGGATAACAATTCCTTGATCGGTGGAGGCAGCCTTAAGAAGGAGTTCTATCCCACCTACGCTGCATATTTTGTCAAATTCATTCAGGCGTATGCCGCAGAAGGTATTAAGATTGGTGCTGTCACGGTGCAAAATGAGGCACATGCAGTACAAACCTGGGAAAGCTGTCTTTATACGGCGGAGCAGGAAGTGGATTTTGCAGTCAATTATTTGCGTCCGGCGCTGGATCAGGGCGGTTTGTCCGATGTGAAGATCATCATTTGGGATCACAACCGTGAGCGCATCATCGACCGTGCGTGCGAAAGCTTTTCCGTAGACGGTTCGCAAGAAGCAATATGGGGCATGGGCTTCCATTGGTATTCGGGCGACCATTTCGATGCTGTGGACGTATTTCGCGCCATGTACCCCGAAAAGGCGATTTTTGAGACCGAGCTGTGCCACGAAAGCTCCGAGAGCTTTGACGATGACAGACGCAATACCGATTATGCGAAGGAGTACATCTCCTGCCTGCGCCACGGCGCGATAGGCGTTTGCGATTGGAACCTGATTTTGGATGCAGTGGAGGGCGGTCCCTACCATTGCCGTACCACGGGCGGTTGCGCGGCGGCGCTTTACTATGACGAAAAGACACACGGCGTGATTACCGACGGCATCTACGGCGTAATTAAGACAATCTCAAGCGAGATTGAGCGCGGCGACGTTGTGGTAACCACCACGTCCGCCTCCTCGGCGCTTTGCGAGGCTGCTGTGAAAAAGCAGGACGGCAGAGTCATTCTGTTTGTGCTCAATACCTCAGGCGAGGAGCAAGAGGTGAACGTGCGTATGAACGGACGTGTTACCGCCTTTACGCTTCCCGCGAATTCCTTGTCTGCAAACGTCATTGCTTGAGCAAATAACGCAATACGTATTGCAAAAAAGGCATATTTTGCAAAAAACAAGACTATTACAACACAAAGGACTTATTCATGTTAGAATTCAAACACGTATCTTATGAAACTCCCGACCACAAGGAGATCATCCGTGACGTCAGCCTGCAGATCGATGATCGTTTCGTCGCGATCACCGGTCCCAACGGAAGCGGAAAATCCACAATGGCAAAGCTTGTTGCGGGAATCTACGTTCCTACCTCCGGTCAAATTCTTTTGGATGGGGAGGATATTACAGGTTTGTCGATCACCGAGCGCGCAAAGTGCGGCATCAGCTTCGCATTTCAGCAGCCCGTGCGCTTTAAGGGCATTACCGTCAAGGAGCTGATCTCCATTGCGTCGGGCAAAAACATTTCGGTTGCCGAGGCTTGCTCGTATTTGTCCGAGGTCGGTCTTTGCGCAAAGGATTATATCAACCGCGAGGTGGATGGCTCACTCTCGGGCGGTGAATTGAAGCGCATCGAGATCGCGATGATCAACGCGCGCGGCACAAAGCTTTCGGTTTTTGACGAGCCGGAGGCGGGAATCGATCTTTGGAGCTTTAACAATCTGATCCAGGTTTTTCGCAACATGTACGAAAGAACCAAAGGGATGATCCTGATTATTTCACACCAAGAGCGCATTTTGGACATTGCCGATAAGATCATCGTGATTGCGGACGGCAAGGTCGCGGCTTACGGGACCAAGAACGAGATCCTGCCCGAGCTTTTGGGCGTGCAGGCTGGGTGCCGTTTCTTTGAGGAGGTGCGCAAATAATGGATGCAATTCAAAAGAATCTGTTAGAGCAGATCGCTGATCTGCATGACGTTCCGCAGGGGGCGTACTCCTTGCGCATCAACGGCAATCTGTACGGTAAAAACGACTCCGAAAATATTACCATTGTCAAAAAAGAGGACAAGTCCGGAATTGATATTTACGTTAAGCCCGGTACCAAAAAAGAGAGCTTGCATATTCCCGTTCTGCTTTCGCAAACGGGGTTGAAGGAGCTGGTCTACAACGATTTTCACATCGGCGCCGACTGCGATATCACCATCGTGGCGGGCTGTGGAATTCATAACAGCGGCAGCCTTGAAAGCGAGCATAGCGGTATTCACGCCTTTTATTTGGGCGAGGGTGCCAAGGTCAAGTATATTGAAAAGCACTACGGTGACGGTGAGGGCACGGGAAAGAACGTGATGAACCCCACGACGATAGCTGTCCTTGGCAAAAACAGCTATATGGAAATGGAGACCGCGCAAATCAAGGGGGTGGATTCCACCAGGCGTGACACCAAGGCGACCTTGGACGATGGCGCGACGCTCATTGTTCGCGAGAAGATTATGACGCACGGCACGCAATTTGCCGAGACCAACTTTACCGTTGATCTCAATGGCGAGGATTGCGGTACACACGTGATCTCACGCTCCGTTGCAAAGGACCAAAGCCGTCAGAGCTTTTTGTCTCACGTCAACGGAAATAACAAGTGCTCGGGACATACCGAGTGTGATGCAATCATTATGGATGATGCTCAGGTCACGGCTCTGCCGCAGATCGAGGCAAATCACGTGGACGCTTCCTTGATCCACGAGGCGGCAATCGGAAAGATTGCAGGGGAACAGCTGATCAAGCTGATGACGTTGGGGCTTTCCGAAAAAGAAGCCGAGGAGCATATTGTCAACGGATTTTTGAAGTAATACAATCAAATCGGCGCGTAATTGGGCGTGCGGTTGAGTCGATCGTTTGGTGGATTTTTGTAGAAGGATCTGCCAAACGGTCGACTTTTTTGCGCAAAATCGGCTTTGGAAGGTTGCTTTTTGAGGTTGTTTTTGTGTCAAAAAGCTGTTGAAAGCGCGAAAATTAAATTTTGCTTTTTGTCAAAGTGTAGAAAATTTGGCTCAAAAATTGTGCAGATTGCACAAAAAAGAAAGTTGGTTTTTGTGCGCTTTTCTTTTTAGAATTGCTCAAAAATAGGTAAAAGAGATTTACCTTGTGGAAACTGTGGAAAAACAGCACTATAAAATTGCACAAAAATAGCGCAAAACATTGGAAACAAAGTGATTTTTGATGCGAAAATCAGTAAATGGCATTTACATGTGCGTTTTTGAGACTTTGTGAACAAAATGAGAATAAATGGATTTGTAAATTTTTTTCGATATTGTTTTGACCGATAAGTGAATTTTGAGAGTGAAAAAAGTCGGTCGGAAGTATTTTTTTGAAATGGTTGCACTTGACAGAAAGGCGGTTTTATGGTACAATATAATATATATTTGGGGAAACTCTGCCCAAAATCCGACCGTTTGGTAGAGTTTGTTTGATATCGCACCGTGCAGAATTGGCGAAAACCATCGTCCAAAGCTGCAATGGGCGGTGTACCCGACTGCAATGGGAAGCCTACGTTCTCCCCTTGCGGCGCAAACGAAAACAAACGGGCGGAGTGTTAATTACTTGCAGGAGGAAATGCAAATGAGAAACAAGACTTTCACAAGACTCCTTTGTTTGGCTTTGGCACTCATGTGTCTTGTGAGCAGCGCTGTAACGGCTGTCGGTGCTACGGTAGTAAACGACAACCTTACGGACAAATCCATTGAGCACTACAAGGAAACCCTGAACATGGTTTCCTATGCCGAGTATCAGGCAATGTATTTTGCCAACGCGGCACAGGCAACCAAGGAGATTACGGCTCTCTTGACCGATAACTGGGTTTACGAGTGTGACAACGTCATCATCACCATGACAGACGGTGTATGGAAGATGACCGTTCTCTCCAAGGATTATTTTGAGACTGTTGCCGAGGCTACCGCGGCGGGCTACGCAGCAAGTGAGCTGTACACGGTGGAGGATGGTCGTCTGTGTGCAATTGCAGAGACCTATGCTTCCCTGGAGGACGCGCTTGCAGCGAAGGACGATAATGGCAAGGCAAAGTACAAGGCGTCCGACCTTGCATACGTTACCGATGAGTACCAGGGCGTGAAAGCGATCTATACTCCCGGCCGCGGCAAGGTGACCTGGACGGTTGATCTGAAGGCAGAGGGCATTACTGCCGCTACGCTTTACCGCATCGGCTTGGATTATTTCCCCGTTGTGGCAAGATCTTCTGCGATCGAGCGTGAGCTTTACATTAATGGTAAGCCCGTTTTCTCCGAGGCGCATGCACTGCTGTTCTCCAAAATCTGGGGTTCTTATCAGCAGGGAAGCACCACCGGTGATACGGATGCAAACCTGAAGGCTCTGGTTGCAACCTACACCCTTGGCGGCAGAGATGATCTGAACGCGATCGTTGCCGAGGCTGAGGATGCAGGCTTCAAGGCAAACGTTACCTACACGGTAGCGCAGGACCAAAAGTCCATCACCTTTGTTCAGCCTGAGTATTCCACTGCCAAAAACAGCGCGTTTGTTGCAAAATACGGTCTGCGCTTCCTCGCAACCGATATCAACAACAACGAGATTCGTCCCACTCAGCTGCAGACTCCCGAGTGGAGAAATTACATCATCAGTGATAGCGACGGTTATACGCACTATTACGAGGCTGTGAACGCAGAGGGCGAAAAAGTTGGAACTTACGACAGTGAGCACTTCGGCTTTGTGCTGACTCCCGATGAAAACGGTCTTGTTAAGATCGCTCTTGACAGCGTCAACGAGCCTATGGCTCTTTCCACGCTGACGCTTCTTCCTTACGAGTCCACCTATTCCTATGCAGATTACCGTAAGGCTCTTGAGAAGTTGGTTGGCACCAAGAACGGCACCAGCGTGATCAAGATCGAGGCAGAGAACACCAACAAAACCTCCACCAACGTTATTTACCCGATTGAGGACCGTGCATCTGCACTGACCTCT
Source organism: Clostridia bacterium (assembly GCA_017453305.1). Classification (GTDB taxonomy): domain Bacteria; phylum Bacillota; class Clostridia; order Oscillospirales; family CAG-272; genus UMGS1865. Next base: position 27,344 of record JAFTKJ010000011.1, on the reverse strand, counting down.
CCCGTGGATCCCAAGAGAATGATCCTGAACACCATTGGTACCGAAAAGTGGGCAACTGCAGGTCAGTGGGTTGAGTACTCCTTCTCCGTTGACGATTCCGGTTGGTATGACATTTATGCGCGCTTTAAGCAGAGTTACCTTGACGGTATGTACGTCAGCCGCGCACTGACGATTACTACCAACTACGAGAGCGAAGAGGCTTACGTTGCGGCTCAGAACACCGCAGCGGGCTACTACAACGGCTTGCCCTTCTCCGAGGCTGCAGGTCTTCGCTACGACTACGGTACCGACTGGCAGGTTACCAAGCTGTCCTCTACCGGTAATCTTTCGGATGAAAGCTATCAGCTTTACTTCCAAAAGGGTGTTATTTACACCATCAATCTTAAGGTTACCTTTGGTACGATGAGTGATACCGTCCGCGAGATCGAGCGTATTCTGAATGCGCTCAACCAGGACTATCTGGATATCATTCAGTTGACCGGTACTACCCCCGACGACTACCGTGATTACAAATTCTATAGTATGCTTCCCGAGACTCTGGACAGCATGTTTGCAGAGATCGACTCCTTGACTGCGATTTCTCAATTCCTGCGCGAGGGTGCGGGCGTTGCATCCACCTACACGGGCGTATGTGATAAATTGGTAGATTTGCTTGGCAGAATGGTTATCAAGGGCGGTGACCCCATCGCAAAGAACCTGGATACCTTCAAGAGCTACGTTGGTTCCTTGGGTACCTTCCTGAGCGACGCAAAGACCCAGCCGTTGCAGCTTGACTACCTTGTGATCCAGCCTGCAGAGGTTGAGGCTCCCAAGGCTTCCGCAAACTTCTTCCAGGCATTCTGGCACGAGATCAGAGGCTTCTTCTGGAGTTTCTTCCGTGACTACAACAGCATGGGTGCTACCGAGGAGCTTGGTGAGAATGTTGAAGCGATCACCGTATGGGTTCCTTACGGTCGTGACCAGGCAAACGTTATTCGTAACCTTGCAACCAACAGCTTTACTCAGCAGTATGGCAAGTCCGTAGACCTGAAGCTGGTTACCGGCGGTACGCTCCTGCCTTCTATCCTGGCAGGCATGGGACCTGACGTATACCACGGTCTGGGCGACGACACGGTTATCAACTATGCAATTCGTGGAGCATTGCTCCAGGTTGAGGATATTGACCCCGATAACTTCGAGGACGTTATTTCCAACTTTAATGAAGCTGCGCTGACGGTTCTTCGTATCGCGGACGCAGATAATATCATGCACTACTACGGTCTGCCCGAAACGCAGAGCTTCTCTATGATGTTTGTTCGTCTGGACGTTCTGCAGGATCTTGGCATTGAAATTCCTCGCACCTGGGATGACCTGTACGTAGCACAGTCCAAGCTTCAGTCCAACAACATGGAAATCGGTGTTACCACCGACTACATGCCCTTCCTCTATCAGATGGGCGGTAGCATCTGGGCTGACGAGGGTATGAGAATCAACCTCGACTCCGAGTACGGCTTGGCAGCGTTTAACAAGATGTGTGACATGTTCACGCAGTATTCCTTCCCCTATCAGTACGATGCGGCAAACCGTTTCAGAACCGGTGAAATGCCCATCATCCTTGCTGGTTACACCGGCCTTTATAACCAATTGAAGGTATTTGCAACCGAGTTGGACGGCTGTTGGACGTTCGTTCCCGTTCCCGGAACGCTGAACGAGGAGACCGGCAAGATCGATAACCAGACCATGGCAGCTACTGCGGCAGTCGTTATGATCTCCGGTACCACCAACACCAAGGACGCTTGGGATTACATGTGCTGGTACACCGGCGCAGAGGCACAGATCGCATACGCGAACGAAATGGTTGCTATCATCGGTGACTCCGCAAAGCACTCCACCGCAAACCGCGAGGCACTTGCAAGTATGCCTTGGACCTACGATGAGTACATCGAGGTTTCCAAGCAGTTTGAGAACCTTTCCGCAATTGAAAACTACCCCGGATTCTACTTCATTGGACGTCACACCAACTTCGCATTCCTCTCCGCATACAATGACGGCGCAGATCCGACCACCGAGCTGTTGAGCTACATCAACACCATCAACACCGAGATCACCCGTAAGCGTAAGGAGTTTGGACTTGAAACTCTGGAGCTTGGTCAGAAGCTTTCCGAAAAGAGATCCGACCAGATCAGAACTGCGATTGACGCATTGAAGGAAACTACTTCCGACGTTGCGCAGTATCAGGCAGCAATCGATAAGGCAATGTACGGTATTGTCAACGGTAATATCGTTCGTTTGGAAGAAGCAGCAATCCTCTTTGACGAGCTCTTGGCAGCAAAATGGGATAAGAGCACAAAGGAGATCATGAAGGTGAACGGCGATCTCGAAACGGTTCCTTCCTATTATAATAACGTAACCAAGCAGACTCTTGAGCCCGAGAAGAAGGACGGCTATGACGTCGGCGGATACGCAATTAAAGATCTGTCCGAGCTTGAGCTGATCTACTTCATCGCAGAGGCGCTGCGCGACACTGCTGAGGCACTCGCTTCTTATTGAGACCTCTTCTAAAATACAAATGTAAGGAGAAAGAGCAAATGTCAAAAGAAAAGACAGAATATAAAGCGGTTGCCAGAAAAGACATGACCTATGGTCAATACGTGCGGAGAGAAATGAGACGAAATTGGGTTGCATACCTGATGATCCTTCCTTACGTGCTGATTTTCGCACTCTTTACCATTTTCCCGGTCATCCTGTCCTTCATCATCAGCTTTACCGACTTTAACATGTTGCAATGGCCGAACTTCGTTTGGCTTACGAACTACGTCAACCTGTTCTTTGCAGACGATATCTTCCTCATCGCCTGCAAGAACACCTTGATCTTTGCGGCCATCGTAGGACCTGCTTCCTACTTGATGTCCTTCCTGGTAGCTTGGTTCATCAACGAGCTGCCTCCCCGCATCCGTGCGGTTGTAACCTTGATCTTCTATGCACCTTCCATTTCCGGTCAGGTGTATATGATCTGGGGTACGCTGTTCTCCGGTGACTCCTACGGTTGGGTTAACGCAACTCTGATCGAAACGGGTATGATCACCGAGCCGATCCAGTGGTTTAAGGATGCCGATTACATCATGCCTTTGTGTATTGTGGTTGCACTCTGGACCTCCTTGGGTCACTCCTTCCTGTCCTTTATCGCAGGTTTGCAGGGCGTAGACCGCTCCCTGTACGAGGCAGGTGCCGTTGACGGTGTCAAGAACCGTTGGCAGGAGCTTTGGTATATCACTCTTCCGAGCATGAAGCCGCAGCTGATGTTCGGTGCAGTCATGGCAATCACCAATTCCTTTGGTTTTGGTGGTGTCGTTACCGCACTTTGCGGATTCCCTTCGGTTGACTACGCAGCACATACCATTACGCACCATTTGGACGACTACGGCGGAGCCCGTTACGAGATCGGTTATTCTTCCACCATTGCCGTTATACTCTTTACGATCATGATCGTTGCGAACACGATCGTTAAGAAAGCTCTCTCAAAGGTAGGTACTTAATATGGCAAGATTAAGAACAAGAAAGCATAGAGTCGTATTATCCCGCTCTGCGGGAGGCGATGCCGGTATTACCGTTGTACTGACGCTTCTCGGTATCTTCATGTTCCTCCCCATGGTGTACGTTATCTCTCAGTCGCTCAAGCCTTTGGATGAGTTGTGGATGTATCCTCCGAGATTCATCGTGCAAAACCCGACGCTGTCCAACTTTACCGACTTGTTCACCTTGATGAACGATTCGTGGGTTCCGTTCTCGCGTTACATCTTTAACACCGTATTCACCTCTGTGATGGGTACGTTTGGACACTTGTTCATTGCTTCTATGTGTGCATACGCATTGGCAAAGATCAAGTTCCCCGGCGGTAAGCTCGTGTTTACCACCATTCAGACCTCTCTGATGTTCCACCAGACGGTTAGTGCAATCACCGGCTTTATGTTGATGAGTGCATTCCGCATGGTTGACACCTACTGGGCAATCATCGTTCCCGCATGGGGCTACACCTTGGGTCTTTACTTGATGAAGCAGTTTATGGACTCTGCAGTTCCGGATACCGTTTTGGAGAGTGCAAGACTTGACGGCGCAAGCGAAATTCGTACCTATTGGACGATCGCAATGCCGATGGTTAAGCCTGCATGGCTGACGTTGATCATTTATTCGTTCCAGTCTTTGTGGAACGCAGGTTCGTCGATTTACATCTATTCCGAGCAGCTCAAGTCCTTCAACTACGCAATCGGTCAGATCACCGCAGGCGGTATTAAGCGTGCAGGTGCATCTGCAGCCGCAACCGTGTTGATGATGATGGTTCCGATTTTGGTATTCGTTATTTCTCAGTCGAATATCATTGAGACGATGGGCTCCAGCGGTATGAAGGATTAAGGAGGGCAATATGAAGAAAATTACATCCGTTTTATTGCTGATATTGTCTCTCGCAATGCTCATTCCGATGATGACGATCGGCACTGCCGCATCTTCCGCTTATCAGACCTATACCTACTCCATCGACGGCTCCGCCCTCTATTCTCCCGATGCGTATTCTCCCGAGGAAGCGCTGACGTACGTAGAAATGGGTTTGCCGCAGGATATGAAGGATCCTAAGGACCTGATTACCGATAAGGAAGGCAACATCTATATTGCCGACAGCGGTAACAACCAGATCCTGATCCTCAACCGTTACTTCGAGTATCAAGCATGCATCACCACCTTCCAGAACAGCGCAGGTAACAACGATAAGTTCTCCCTTCCCGAGGGAGTATTCGTTACCGATACCTCCATCTGGGTGTGTGACACCGGTAACAGCCGTTTGATCGAGTTTGATAAAAAGACTCGTGAATTCAAGCAGATTCTGGACGCTCCCGAAAGCCAGTTGTTCGATGCAAACGCGGCATACAAGCCCGTGGCAATGGCAATTGACCAGTACGGCAGAATCTATGTTGTATCCTCCTCCACCAACCAGGGTATCATCGTTATGAACTCTGAGGGTGAATTTGTAGGATTCATCGGTGCACAGGCAGTTACCATTTCCGCATGGGAGATTCTTTGGAGAAACTTCCAGACTGAGGCACAGAGAAAGCTGACCTATGGTAAGACCTCCGTTGTCTACAACAACATCGCAATTACCGACGACGGATTTATCTACGTAACCACCGCAGGTATCGAGGAAGGTTCGGTATCCGGTGCAATCAGAGGTAAGTCCAAGGACGGTAAGTATATGCCCGTTAAGTTGCTTAACCCCTCGGGTGACGAAATTATGAGACGTAACGGCTTCTGGCCTCCGGCAGGTGAAATCGATATCTTCGGCTTTACCGGCTCCGAGATCAGCGGTGTTTCCACCGTCGTTGACGTAGCAGCAGGTCCCGAAAAGACTTGGTCCATTGTGGATACCAAGCGTGAGAAGATCTACACCTACGACTTTAACGGTAACCTTTTGTTTGCGTTTGGTGATACCGGTACCATGTTGGGTAGTATCGCAAACGTAGGTGCAATTGCATATCAGGGCAACAAGATGATCATCCTGGATGCAGGCTCCAACAGTATTATTATTTATGACCGTACCGAGTACGGCGATCTGCTGGTTCAGGCAATCGCAGCAGAGAACTCCCTGGACTACGATTTCGCAATCGAGTGCTGGAAGAAGGTTCTGCAGAGAAACTCTAACTTCGACGCCGCATACGTTGGTATCGGTAACGCGATGTACCGTAGCGCAGACTATGGCGAAGCATTGGAGTATTATGAAAGTGCATACGATACCGAAAACTGGTCCGAGGCGTACAAGATGGTACGTAAGGAGTGGATGTCGGTATGGTTCCTGCCTATCGTAGCGATCATCATCGTTTTGATCGTTGCTATCATCAAGTTCCTGGGTTGGGCTGCAAAGGTCAACAAGCGTGTTGCTACCGACGGTAAGGAAAGAAAAGCGTTTGGCCATGAGCTTCTTTACGGCTTCTACGTGATCTTCCATCCGTTTGACGGCTTCTACGACTTAAAGCATGAGCACCGCGGATCCGTTCGCGCATCCTTGGTATTCATTGCATTGACGGTAGTTGCATTCTTCTACCAGGGCATCGGTCAGGGTTACGTTATGAATCCTACCGGTAACACCACCACCATTTGGGCACAGGCAATTTCCGTATTGGTTCCCCTGTTCCTCTTCGTCCTTGCAAACTGGTGCTTGACCACCTTGATGGAGGGTGAAGGTAGCTTTAAGGACATCTTTATTGCATCGTCGTATTCGTTGATGCCTCTGATTCTTTTGGTTATCCCCGCAACGCTGGGATCCAACTGGGTCAGCACCACCGAGGTTGCAATCGTTGAGATGGTCACAACCATCGCGTTCATCTGGGTTGCATTGTTGCTGTTCTTCGGTACGATGATCACGCACGATTACTCGCTGTTCAAGAACCTGATCACCATTATTGGTACCATCGTTGCAATGGCGTTTATCGTGTTCCTGGTGCTTCTGTTCAGTATGTTGCTTGCAAAGCTGGTCGGCCTTGTTTCCAACATTATTACAGAAATCCAGTACCGTGTATAAAGGCAGATAGGAGGTTTAGAAATGAAATTAACAAAACGCATACTTTCGACACTCTTAGCTGTCACAATGGTGCTTGGCATGTTCACGGCACTGTTAACGGTGCAGGTCTCGGCAGATGAAACCACCACGGAGACCGTGAGCGTTCCGATTGAAAAATACGTTACTCAAGTTTACAACAACCCGCAGGAAAAGCTTGCTACCATGCAGCCGATGCGTACCTTTGGTAACTTCCAGCTGTGGGTAGACGTTAAGAGCGGTGAAGTTGCTTACGTGGAGACTGATGCAGAGGGCAATCCCACTGAAAATATCCTGTTCTCCAACCCTTATGACGTTGCTGCGTCCAAGGGTAGTGAATCCACCAAGCAAGAGCTGCTGTCTCAGATCATTGTAGCGTACAAGGATAACACCGGTACCTCCAAGAATCTGTACAGCTACAAGGATGCAGCACTGAACGACCAGCTCAAGGTTCAATTGATCAAGGGCGGTGTGCGCGTTGAGTACACCATCGGTCGTGAGGACGGCAGAAAGCTGATTCCGAGATTGATTTTGGAAGATAGCTTCGAGCCTAACATCCTTTCTAAAATCAGAGAAGTTGTTGAGCGCGGCGAATTGGAGCAATTCGACTACGATTGGTTCATCAATGCATGGCAGAAGATCGACCCCAACAATATGAGTATGCTCCAGAGAATCGAGTTTACCAAGAAGTACCCTATTTTGGGTGAGTTCTACATCGATGAGAACGGCAAAACCGTGTATCCTGTCATTTATCAGTATCTGAGCAACATGATCAGTATGAGTGACATGATCAAGCGTGAAGAGTGGATCAAGATGTACTGCCCCGAGTACACCTTTGAGCAGCTGGACCTTGACCACGAAGCCGTTGGTTATGAAGCAGAGGACGAAAAGTACCCCGTGTTCAAGATGGCATTGGAGTACTACATGGACGAAAACGGTCTTTCCGTTCGTCTGCCTTGTAACGGTCTGCGTTACGATATGTCCTCCTACACCCTGGAGAACCTGTCTATCCTTCCTTACATGGGAGCAAGTAACTACAAAAACGCAGGCTTCAACTACTCCTATCTGGATGATAACGGAAACCTGGTAGAGGATGTTTCCACAAGCTACACCTTCTTCCCGGATGGCTCCGGTGCGTTGTTTGATCACGCACAGCTGGGCACCTCCACCGAAAAGCTTTTGGGCTATGTTTACGGTGAGGACTTCGCTTATCACCAATTGCTGGGACTCAAGTTCCAAAAGGTTGTTCGCTATCCCGTTTACGGTGCAGTGAGCAGCGAGATCTTCTATGAGTACACCTACACTGCTCCCGATCCCGAGACCGGTGAGCAATCCGAACCGATCACGGTTCGCATGTCCAACTCGGTCAAGACCCTTGAGCAGATCGAGGAGGAGCTGGAAACGATGGGTGCAACCCTCCTTTCCGGAAATATCGCAGATACTCTGACCGTTTCTAAGCGTGCATACGTGGCAATGGTTGAGGAAGCAGATTCCTTTACCAGATTCCAGCTGTATCACGGCGGTGCATTGCACAACTACAGCACTGTATACCCCTACTTCAATCCGAAGCCTCACGATAGCTACGATTTGTCCGACGCGATCTCTGCAAGCTCGAGCAAAAACGTAAATATCCAGTCGGATAGAAAGTACACGGGCAGCTTTACGCTCCGCTACGTCCTGCTTTGCGATGACGCAAACCTTGAGAACGCAGCAGAGGGCGAGCATACGCACAAGCATTACTCCGCTTCCTGGCTGGGTATGGCAGAGGCGTATCGCGATTATCTGTGCACCACGGGTGTTCTTTCCAATACTGCACTGAAAGAAAGAATCAAGGACGATATTCCGCTTTACATCGAGGTATTCGGTGCCCTTGAAACGCAGGAAAGCATTGCAACCATTCCCGTATGGGTCATGACTCCCCTGACGACGTTTGAAAATCTGTTGACGATGTACAACGAGTTGGGCGATTATGACGTTAAGAACATCAACTTTAAGATGACCGGTTTTGCAAACGGCGGTATGTACGCTACCATGCCTTCTGCCCTGAAGTGGGAAAAGAAGGTAGGCGGCAAGGAGGGCTTCCATGCTCTTGCTGCTGAGGCAAATCGCATCAACGGGCTGGCAGACGGCTCTCACCTGGGATTGTATCCCGACTTTAACTTCGCTTACTCCGAAGTAAACGATTTGTTTGATGATTTTGTATTGCGCGATGACGCAGTTAAGACCATCGACAACCGCTATACCTCCTTCCGTTCGTATAGCGCAACCCAGCAGACCTTCGTATCCTTCTATCAGTTGGCAATTTCGCCTTCTCGCTTCAGTAAGTTCTATACTAAGCTCCTTGAAAACTACAAGGAATACGGTGTAAACTCGATGTCTGTTGCAACTCTCGGTAATGCATTGAACTCCGACTTCGATGAAGAGGATATGTACAACCGCGAGGAGAGCAAGGAGTACACTACCGAGGCACTTGAGGACATCAAGAATGCAGGCTACAGCCTGATGGTTGAGGGTGGAAACGCTTATACCTGGAAGTATGTAGATCACATTCTTAACGTAGACCTTGACTCCAGCCGCTATCTGGAGGCAAGCGCAACCGTTCCTTTCATCGGCGCAGTTCTGCACGGCTACGTTCAGTTTGCAGGCACTCCTTTGAACGAAGAGGGTAACGCAAACTACGCTCTCCTGAGAGCAATCGAAAACGGTTCCAGCATCTACTTCATTCTCTCTTATCAGAACACCACGGAGTTGAAGGAGGATTTTTACCTCAGTCAGTACTACTCCATCCGTTATGATATTTGGCTTGAGGACGTTGCTAAGTACTACAATGAGCTGAACAACGTATTGCACGACGTACAGGATAAGCTGATCATCGATCACGAATTCCTGGTAGGCGAGCGTGTACTCGACCTTGACGAGCTGGAGGCAGATATTGCCGATCGCTTGGAGAACGCAATCAAGGATGAGGATCAGCTCCAGCAGGATTCCGAAACCGAGGACGTTATCTCCGTTGCAAACGCATGGAGCTTGCTCTACCATGCAGAAGAAACGATGAAGAACTTCTTGACCCAGCTTCAGGAAGCAAACTCTGCTGTGGATACCAACTACATGGCATTTTCCGAGCAGGTAAGCTTTGGATCTGCTATCGACCAAGTTGTTACCGACTTTGCGCTTATTGATCCCGAAGTGTTCGGTTCCGATGCAATGTATAAGGACTCCATCGACATGGTATCTCTCCAGCTGTCTTCTCTCCGCGCAAAGTCTGCAAAGCTGGCTCAGCTCTCCGAGGATATCAGATACCTGCAGCAGCAGGCAGATGAGACCGTTGCAGCTATGGTAGCAGCAATCGAGCTGGTGAAGACCACTGAAGTCTACAACAACGATGAAGAGACCAGAGCAAAGCTGGTGGCTCAGATGGAAGCAGCTCATACGGAGGCTATGAAGTACGTTGCCCGTATTCAAAGCGAGAGTTCTTATTACTTCGATCCTGAACAGGGTTACGATTTCCTGAATCCCGAAAGCTCTTCTTACTTCTTGGACGAGGCGATGAAGTCGATTACCCAAGCCTTTAAGACGAGCTTCGCAGAAGGCGGAAAGCACGCAGGTCAGGCATATTCCGAGCAGGTTTATACCGATCTTATGGCAGCTTGCACGCTGTTCTCCAAGGAGCAGATCCTGGCACAGGTTCAGGTTGGCGGCAGTGACGAAGAGGATGATTCTGAGGATGAATCCGGCTTTGGTGCAGTCAACAACAACCAGATCGCAGTTGTTACCTACGGTGACCGCGATCCCGACACCTTTGCAAAGACGCCTTATAAGAGCATCATTCTGAACTACAACAGCTATGCAGTTCGCGTAACCTACAACGGTGTATTGTACACTGTGCCCAGCGGCGGTTACATCATCATTATGTACGAGAATAACTGAGAGGAGGACAATGCTTTATGACAAAAGATGTAAAAATGAATGCATCGGCTGCTGAAAAAACGGCGCCGAAGCGCAGAAAGAAGATTGTCTCTCTTGACCGCCGCAAGGCGCGTGCCGGTTGGTTCTTTGTTCTTCCGTTTTTGATTGGTTTTGTACTGATCTACCTTCCCATGATCTGGCAGTCGATTCAAATCAGCTTCAGCACGATCGTGATTGGTGGTGCCAGCGGTTCATACGATTTGGTATGGACCGGCTGGACCAACTACAGCGCAGCGCTGTTTGAAGATACGGATTATGCGCAAATTCTGGTTTCCGGTCTTGGTACCTTGGCAATCGATATTCCCGCAATTCTGATCTTCTCACTCTTCATGGCAGTTATGCTGAACCAGAAGATGATGGGTAGAGCAGTGTTCCGTTCCATTTTCTTCATCCCCGTTATTCTTTCCACCGGTATTATGGAGAGCATTGCCTCCATGGACGTGTTGATGGATCAGATGGAGGAAGAAATCGATTTGGGTGAAGGCGGCGCAAGCGCAGGAGACCTTGTATCGGCAATGGACCTGCAGATTCTGTTTGCAAATATGAAGGTCGGTTCCGAGCTTGTTGTCTACGTTGCCGACATGGTTAACAACATCTTTGATATCGTTAACCGTTCCGGTGTACAGATGCTGATCTTCCTGGCTGCTCTGCAGTCCATTTCTCCCGCAATTTACGAGTCCTGTAAGATCGACGGTGCTACCGCATGGGAAACCTTCTGGAAGATCACCTTCCCGATGATCACTCCGATGATTTTGGTTAACGCCGTATACACGGTCATCGACTCGTTTACCACCGAGAGTAACCCGGTCATGGTATACGTACAAAAGGCTTATACCGAGTCCTCTCAGGAGGTCAGTACCGCAATGGCATGGATCTACTTCGCCATCGTTATTGCAATCGTTGCCGTAATCGCAGCGATCATGTCCGGATTCGTCTTCTATCAGCGTAAGAACGACTAAGAAAGGAGGAGAAAACATGAACGCACAAAATACTGAAAAGAAGCCTGCGATCAAGCGCGAAACAAAGAATAAGATCCGCGTTGAGTTTGACCGTACGCCCTTAAAGGAAAGATTGAAGGCAAAGTTCCTGTCTTTCTACTTCCTTCAAAAGGTTGCACTTGCCATCTTCCGTTTCGTGCTGATGGTAGGTATCTCCTACATCGTTATTTTCCCCTTCGTATCCAAGATTACGAGCTCCGTGATGGCGCCTCAGGACTTCATCGACGTTACCGTTCGTTTGATTCCGAAGCACTTCTCGTTTGATATCTATAAGGGTATCGTTACCGAGCTTGGATATCTTCAGGCGTTGCTGAACTCCTTTATCCTCTCGTTCTCCACTGCTATACTGCAGATGTTGATTTGTAGTTTGATCGGCTACGGATTTGCAAAGTTCAAATTCCGCGGCAGAAATCTGATATTCCTTTTGGTAATGCTGACCATGATCATTCCTCACCAAACTCTGCAGCATGCAATGTACCTGGAGTTCCGTAACTTCGATATTCTTGGCATCGTTCGTCTGCTCAAGGGTGGCGGAATCCAGATCTTCGATTGGAACATCAAGGATATTAACGAGGGTGTTGCAAACTTCTTCAGCAGCATCAACGTACTCCCCGACGGTATCCCGTTGGGTGAGGATGAGTTCGGTCAGCCGATTCTCCTTCAGTTTAAGGAGACCGGTATGAACCTTGCAAACTCTTACCTGCCTTTGATCATCCTCTCTATCACCGGTTTGGCATTCAAGAACGGTCTGTACATTTTCTTGCTCCGTCAGTTCTTCCGTGGAATTCCCGACGAACTTGAAGAATCTGCATACATGGACGGTTGCGGCACGTTCCGTACCTTCATTCAGATCATTCTGCCTTTGTCTATCCCGATGCTGGTAACCGTATTCCTGTTCGCATTCTGCTGGCAGTGGACCGACGACTTCTACATCTCGTTGATCAATACCGGTACGATGGATGCAAACAAGCTTTTGGTTGACCTTGTAGGTGAGATTCCGGAATCCTTGAAGAATGTGGCGGGCGCAGGACAGCAATTGTATGAAACCGCAATTCGTAACACCTGCGGTTTGATGATCATTGCTCCTCTGGTAGTCTTGTATGCCTTCTGTCAGAACTTCCTGGTACAGGGTATCGAGCAATCCGGTCTTGCAAACTAATTCAAGTTTATACTCTCGAGTGCCGCAGGCGTTGTCCTGCGGCACTTTTCTTTGTTTGTTGCAAGTGCACAAAACTACAAAAAAAGAAGTGAAAAAAACAATTCTTTTTTTGTGATTTTGATTGACAAAAGCTCTTTTATATGGTAAAATGTGGTCAGTAGGCAGAACGCCTATATTGATCCTCCGTATGGGGAAATATGTTATTAAAAAAGGATGACTTAGCTATGGAAAAAGCAACCTGCAAAAGAGCTTGCAAAACCGAAGAGATCAAGGTTTGCAAATGCGCAGCGGTGAAGGACGTTCTTCAATCCGCAAAGGCATTGCAGTTCAGCAATGCAGAAGGGATCTGCTTCCGTTTGACCTTTGAGGGTGTGAACGGTTGGAGATTGCAGACAAGCAAAGATGGCAAATTCGATCATTTGGGTGCAGCACAGGCACTTGCTCGCTTTATGAACGAGGAAGTTAAGGATTGCGCACAAAAGATTACAGTCAACGCTGATAAGGATACTGTCACCGTAACCGAAAAGAAGGGTACCAGTGCAGTTCTTTCTTTGGGCAAGGATTTCTCCTTGAAGTTCTGCGCAGCAAACGGCAAGGTAATCAGTGAGCTGACAAGCGTTGCATACAACGAAAAGGGCAGACTCGTAATGAAGGGTACGCTCGTTGAAAAAGAGGCAATCTACGGCGGCGGTGAGCGTCTTGACGTAGCCAACAAGAGAGGCACGGCATTCGACCTTTACACCTGCGACGGTTGGAACAACTCTGCAACTACTTACGTGGTTCTTCCTGTGTTCCTCACCACGCGCGGCGGCGGTATGTATATCAACCGCAACGAGTCCGCATGGGTCGATTTTGGAAAGGAAGAGGCTGACGCTTGGGCATACACTCTCCGCTATGGCGATATGGACTGCTACTTCTATCCTACGGGTAGCATGGCAGACGTTCTGCAGGGTTACACCGAGTTGACCGGTCACGCATACATGCCCACTCCTTGGATGCAGGGCATGCACATCTGCCGTTATGGTCCCGACCACTGGCATTTTGAGGGTGACAGATGCACCGATAAGGTTGAGGACTATCCCGACTGGGAAAAGCTCTACGTGGTTGCCGACGGCAAGTATATTGATATTGAACAAAAGAACGTTGGCGATGCTCTGACCGCAGTGGTCAGCGGCGGTGAGAGCTACGTTCCGTATCCTGCGATCTCCGACAAGGCAAAGGCTGTTGTCAACCGCTTCTTCCTCTTTAACGAGGAGAACGGCAAGTACGAGCTGCAGTATGTCAAGAACGACGCAGGCAAGTATTTCAAGAGAGGTCCTAAGAACAACCCCGGCGGACTTTCTACCAAGACCATTATGACCAACTTTATCAATGAGGATATGAAGCCCGAGGCTGCCAGCATGGAGGGCAGAGGTTGGGCAGGATGCTTCCGTGATAGCGACGAGAGCCGCGCAAACAAGGAAGACCTCAAGAAGGGCTGCGCATGGCTCCACGCACACGGCATGAAGGCAATGGTCTACATTCGTGTAGGTGGCGTTGATTCTCAGGATATCGGCTTTAAGGACGAGTACAAGGTTCATGCAGACGTTGAAATCACCAACGAGGACGGAACCGTAACCGTGAACGAAAATACCACCGCCATCCCGTGGATCCTTGGTACGGGCGACAACCCCGACGTAGGACGCAGAAGCGGCGTGATGAGAACAGGTGACTATTTGGATATCACCAGCGACGAGGCTTGCGAGTGGTACTTTGACAAGATCTGGGGCGAGATGATCGACATTGGTATTGATGGCGTTAAGATCGACTTCTGCGAGTGCATGCCCGACGGCGACCGCCAGATCGGATCTACCAAGACCCACTACAAGTGGAAGAATCCCGATCGCATCGTTGCAGGCACCGAGCATCATGCATACGCACCTTACTTCATTTCGAAATTCTATAAGAAGATGGTCGAATTGAAGGCTGCAAAGGGCCTCAAGGACGGCTTTATGGTATTCACCCGCGGCGGCGGTATCGGATCTCAGCGTAATCCCTACATGTGGTCCGGTGACCAGGCACGCGACTATGCAAAGTTGGATGACCAGCTCCTGGCTACGGTAAACTCCGGTCTTTCCGGTCTTCCTTACATGTCCTTTGACATGGCTGGCTACGCATACTGCGGCAACAACTACTTTACCATTGGTTTGGAGAATGAGTCTGCAATCTTTGCTCGCGCAACCGAATTTACTGCGTTCCTGACGCAGATGCAAACGCATGGCGACGTTCGTCACGCATATGAGATGACCGAGGACGTTAAGCAGATCTACCGTAACTTTACTCGTCTGCACACCGAGCTGATCCCCTATATGCAGAAATATTCCAAGATCGCGTGCGACACGGGTATGCCTCCCGTACGTCACCTGATCCTGCAGTACATGGACGACGTCAACGTACAGGATCTCATCGACGAGTTCATGCTTGGCGAGGGCTTGCTGGTAGCTCCTATTTTGACCAAGGATACCTTCGAGCGCGAGGTCTACCTGCCTGCAGGTTCTTGGACCGATCTGCTTACGGGTGAGGTTATCGAGGGCGGCAAGACCGTGGTTGCAAAGGCAAATCTCGGTCAGATCCCCGTATACCTCAACAACGATTCCAAGGATGTGGCTGAACTGCTGCCCATCTTTGAGGGTCAGAACTGGAATCAGATCAAAAACTACAAGTAATCAAAGCTTGTAGCGCCATATGAAATATGGGTGTCTCAAATGTAAATTTGGGGCACCCGTTTTTTTGTAACGTATTGACTTTTTTGTTCCTTTATGCTACAATTTACGTGGAGGTGGAATAGTTCCACCACAATCTCACTACGAGAAATTTCAATTCCGAAAGAAGATGGAAAGGGTATGAAGCAAATGTCATTTCAGGATGCAAGAGTTGGCGAAATCACCGTCAAAGGGCATGCATCTGTTCAAAATGTGATCCAAAATGAGCGATCACTTTATTTTACAACCGACGGCCTTTGCGTTCGCTTGTCCTATGAGGGGATCAACGGTTGGAGATTGCAGGCAAATGCTACGGGATACAAAGCGTTTGACGTGCTTGGTGCATCGCAGTCTTTGGCACTTTTTATGCAGGAGGAGGTCCACGATTGCTCTTTGCCGATTGAGGTTACCGCAACGGCAGATGCGATTACCGTGGCATCTGCCAACGGAGAGGTTGCACGTTTGAGTTTGGGATCCGAGTTCCACTTGGCGTTTTTGACTCCCACGCAAAAAAGCGTGGTTGAATTGACCGCTCTTTCCTTTGCAAACGAGGTCTGGACCGTTTGCGGCGGATTGCAGGACGGAGAAGCGATCTATGGCGGTGGTGAGCGCTTTGACGTTGTCAACAAGCGCGGCACGGCGTTCCCATTGTATATTTGTGACGGTTGGAACCGCGCAGATACCTCGTATATGGCAATTCCGCTCTTTCTCACCTCGCGCGGCGGTGGTGTGTTTGTCAACCGCTTTGAGCGCATCAACGTGGATTTTGGCGCGGCTGTTTCGGATACGTGGTCTATGTCACTGACCAATGACGTGTTGGATTGCTATTTCTATGCTGACGGTAGCATGAAGTCGCCTCTTGTTGGCTACACTGCGCTTTCGGGACACGCCTATTTGCCGCCGGAGTGGGCACAGGGCGTCATTATTTGCCGCTATGCCCCCGATATGAGAACGTTTGAGGATATGCCCGAATTCACGACTCCCCATACAATTGAAGAGGTGATCGAGGCACCGATCCCCAAGCAGGCGGATTCGGTTTGCAAGCATTTGTGGATCGCGCGCAAAACGCGTGCCACGGGGGAAATCGATTACGTCAAGGTTGGGGTATATGAGAACGATGATACGTATGAATATTTATACGATTTTGTCTATTTGACACGCGGGGAAGGGAAATACTACCGTGCTGCCTACTATCTTGCAAAAGACGGCTATTACTACCGTACGGGTTCCAAGTATTCTCCCGGTGGTCTTGGCGTCAAGAATCTGACCAATAAATTCATTGATGCAGAGATGAAGCCGACCGCCATGCTGATGGAGGCATACGATTGGGGCAACATTTCGCGCGATCTTGATTTTTGCCATCAAAAGGCTGCAGAGCTCAAAAAATGCGTGGACTTTTTGCATGAGCGTGGTCTCAAGGCGATGGTATATATGGGACTTGGCGGCGGAATTTCTCCGTGTTCGGACGGTATTAAGGACGAGTATTGGGTCAGAGCAAACCTCACCTTTGCCGACGGAACCGTAGAAATGAACACCCGTGCCCTGCCGCAGGTGCAAGGAGGAAGCAATCCCGACCTTGGAAATTCCAGCCGCAGAGGCTACATTGACGTTACAAATCCCGAGGCTATGGATTGGTATTTCAATCATATCTGGGATCAAGTCATTCGCATAGGAATTGACGGCGTAAAGATCGATTTTTGCGAATTCGTTCCGGAGGAGATCACGTACGAGGACGGTACCAAGGTGGAATATCTGTGGCATGATCCCTCCGTATTTGGAAAGCGTGATCCTCACCACGCTTATCCCGGATACTTCATTTCCATGTTCTACAAAAAGATGCTGGAAAAGAAGCAGGAGCTCGGCTTGCCCGATGGCTTTATGGTGCTCTCACGCGGTGGTGGCATCGGCTCACAGCGCAACCCTTATATGTGGGCAGGCGACCAGACGAGAACCTTTGAAAAGATCGAAGATCAATACCTTGCGGTCGTTAACTCCGGTCTTTCCGGTGTACCGTTTATGACCTACGACATGGGAGGCTATCAGTATCAGGAGCATGACGGATACTTCCACATGGGCGAAGAGGAGGGCAGAGTGTTTGCAAGAGCGGTGGAATGTACTGCATTTACCACCAATATTCAAACGCACGGTGACGTACGCCAGGCGTTTGAAATGAGCGACGAGGTACAAGATATCTACCGCAATTACACACGTCTGCATCAACAGCTCGTGCCGTACATTCAAAAATACTCCCGCGTGGCATGTCAAACGGGTGTTCCCGTTGTCAGACACATGGTTCTGCAGCACGCAGATGATGCACTTGTGTATGATGTAGAGGATCAATTCTATCTTGGCGACGCTTTGTTGGTGGCACCGATCTTAAAGGATCACGCGCTTGAGAGAAGCGTATATCTGCCTGCCGGCTCTTGGACCGATCTGCTCACGGGCGAGGTCATCGAGGGCGGCAAGACCGTGCTTGCAAAGGCGAACCTTGGTCAGATTCCCGTATTTCTCAACAATGCGTCGGAGGACGTGGCTGAATTGAAGCTCATCTTCGACGGCGAGAATTGGGATCGAATCAAAAATCACAAATAAACACAAGCTTAATTGGGTGAAGGAAATGCGGATTCGTATTCCTTCACCCCCTCTTTTTGTGTAAGGAATTTTTTGCTTGCAAATTTATAATTTGTATTGACAAGCGTATTTGAATATGGTAAAATGGGTGCAACGGATGGGAAGCTGTCCGTATCTCAATATGAGAAATTGATTGCTTTTGAAAGGAACTTTCAAGCCATGAAAAAAGTGAATTTTCAGGACGTCAACGCAAGCGCAATTGAGGTTTGCAAATGCGCGTCCGTTCAAAACGTTGTCAAATATGACCGTGCGCTCTACTTTACTACGGGCAGCGGTATTTCGGTTCGCCTCTCCTGTGAGGGGAAAAAGGGCTGGAGATTACAGGCAAACGATCAAGGCTACGATGCATTTGATCTGATCGGTGCATCGCAGTCTCTTGCTTCCTTTATGAACGAGGAGGTTACGGATTGCTCTAAGGAGATCGCCATCGCGATCACCGATGATGCAATCACGCTCTCCTGCCCCTGCGGCTCGTCTGCTTGCATCTCTCTCGGAAAAGAACTGAATATCCAATTTAAAGCACCGAATGGAGCTGTTACGACAGAGATCACCTCGTTGGCACTTGTAAACGAGGAACTGATCATTGGCGGTACTTTGGAGGAGGACGAGGGCATCTATGGCGGCGGTGAACGCTTGGACGTAGTCAACAAGCGCGGCACCAAGATGGATCTGTACACCTGCGATGGCTGGAACAATTCCTCCACCACCTACGTGGCGATTCCGCTCTTTTTCACCACCCGTGGCGGCGGTATGTTCTTCAACCGTTACGAGCCTGCCTTTGCCGATTTTGGTAAGGACGTAGCAAACGCGTGGTCGTACTCCATTCAATCGCACACCCTGGATTGCTACTTTTACGCATCGGGCAAGGTTGTGGACGTTCTGGGCGGCTACAGCGCGCTCTCCGGTCACGCCTACATGCCCACTCCTTGGATGCAGGGAATGCACATCTGCCGCTATTGGCCCGACCATTGGAATTTTGATCAGGATTTGTCCTACAAAACATTGCAGGATATTCCAAATTGGGAAACGCTCTATACGTCTGTCAACGGGGAGTACGTTTCCGTCAAGGAAGCAAGCGCCGACGAATTGGCAAAGGCTGTCAAGTTCTTTACCAAGGATGGGGACAAGTATGTTTTTGCCTACGTCACCGACGATGCCGGCATCTACTATAAGAGAGGCCCCAAGGGCAACCCCGGCGGTAACAGCACCAAGACCATTATGGAGAACTTCATCAAGGCGGATATGAAGCCCGCGGCGGCAAGCATGGAAGGACGCGGCTGGGCGAACTGCTTCTGTGACAGCGACGCAAGCCGCAAGGATAAAGCAAACCTGCAGGCATCCTTTGATTGGTTGCACGCCCACGGTATGTACGCCATGGTCTATATCGGCGTTGGCGACGTCAAGTTTGAAAACATTGGCTTTAAGCCCGAGTATCTCATTCACGCCGACGTCACCTATACAAAGCCCGACGGCACGGTTGAAACAATTGAGAACACACCGCACATTCCGTGGATCCTCGGCACGGGCGCAAACCCCGACGTGGGACGCTCCGCTGACGGCTCTTTGCGCACGACCACCTACCTTGATATTACCAACGACGAGGCGGTGGATTGGTACTTTAACTATATCTGGGGACAGATGATCGAAATGGGCGCAGACGGCGTCAAGATCGACTTCTGTGAGGAGATGCCCAACGAGGGGGCTTCCTATGGCGGCGCCGTGACGCATTACCGTTGGGCAAATCCCGACAAGATGGCAATCGGCGGCGAGCACCACGCATATCCTACCTACTATATTTCTGCATTCTATAAAAGAATGATCGAGCTCAAGGCAAAGAACGGCAAAAAGGACGGCTTTATGGTATTCTCCCGTGGAGGCGGCATTGGCTCTCAGCGTAGCCCCTACATGTGGGCGGGCGACCAAGGACGTACCTTTGACAAGCTGGACGATCAGCTGATGGCAACCGTCAACTCGGGACTTTCCGGCATTCCGTTCATGTCCTTTGACATGGCGGGGTACCAGTATTGGGGTGAGGATTATCACACCATAGGACGCGAAAAGGAGAGCGAGATATTCGCTCGTGCAACCGAGTTCACTACCTTCTTCTCGCAAATGCAAACGCACGGTGATGTCCGTCACGCATACGAGATGACCGAGGAGGTTCAGCAGATTTACCGCACCTACATGAATCTGCACACCGAGCTGATCCCGTATATTCAAAAGTATTCCAAGATCGCCTGCGAAACGGGCATTCCTCCCGTGCGTCATCCCGTTCTGAAATACACGAACGATCCCGGCGTGTACAGCCTGAACGATGAGTTTATGCTGGGCGATGCGTTGTTGGTTGCACCCATCCTGGAAGAGCAGACCTTCCAAAGAGAGGTCTATCTGCCCGCGGGCAACACCTGGACCAATCTTTTGACGGGCGAGGTCGTTGAGGGCGGTAAGACCGTGACCGTAGCGGCAAATCTTGGCCAGGTTCCCGTATTTATGAACAATGCTTCTGCTGACGCTGCAGAGCTTGCATCTGCCTTTGGCGGCATCAACTGGAACGCAATCAAAAATTGGAAGTAATCAAGCACGATTTTGCAAAGCATGAAAAGAGGCGGAGTGGAGAAGCAGAGCTGCTGATCCCCTCCGCCCCAAATCAGAACCTTCGTTTACCGATGCTTTATTGGTTGACATACAATAAAAACAATGCGCAGGTTGCGGATTGATATTTAAGAGTGTGGTCCTTTGTAAAAAGGATCGCACTCTTTTTTGAAAAACTGCGCAACAGAAACAAAACTTTAACAATTGTGTGATACAATACAGAAAAGACTAAATGGGAGGGATGACTGTGTTTAAAATATTGGTCGTTGAGGATGACGCCGCGCTGAATCGCTCGGTTTGTGTGTTCCTCAATCAACGCGGATACGAGGCGGACGGCTGCCTGTGTGCAGAGGACGCCTACGACGCTATGTACAACACGGTGTACGATCTGATCATTTCTGACATCATGATGCCGAACGTCGACGGCTTCGAATTTGTCAAAACGGTGCGTGCGCTGAACGAGGAGATCCCGATCCTTTTTATGACTGCGCGAGACGATTTTGCCGCTAAGCAACGCGGTTATCGCGTGGGCGTAGATGACTATATGGTCAAGCCCGTGGATCTGGACGAGTTGTTTTTGCGCATTGGAGCTCTTTTGCGCCGCGCGAAGATCGCCTCCAGCCGCCGTTTGACGGTAGGAAATTTTACCATGGACATTGACGAGCATACGGCGTATCTCAACGATGAGGAGGTCGCCTTGACTCTGCGTGAGTTCAGCCTTTTGTATAAGCTTCTGTCTTATCCCAAAAAGACCTTTACGCGCGCCCAGCTGATGGATGAATTCTGGGACGTGGATACGGCTTCCGGTCCTCGTACGGTGGACGTTTATATGACTAAGCTGCGCGCCAAAATTGGTGGAGCTGACGGGTTTGAAATTGTCACCGTGCACGGCTTGGGCTATAAGGCGGTGTTGAAATGAAGCGCAAGGGAAACAAGGTGTTGCAGTTTTTTAACCGCTACGTCGTATTTTTTATTATTATTGCTTTTGTCATCACCTGCTGTCTGATGCTGTTTGTGCAAACACTGATGCACACGCTTGGCGTTTCTTTTACCGCACAGGACCTTGGCGAGGCGGCAAAGCTGACCTTTTTGAACGTCATGTTTTGCAGCCTGCTCATCACGCTCTTTGACTGGATCCGCCGCCGCTTGACGGTGGATCGCTACGTCGATCGCATCATCCGTGCGGCAGACAGATTGATGCAAGGGGATTTTTCGGTGCGCATTGCTCCCATTCGCGGAATTGGAGACGACGAGCATTTTAACGAGATCATCACCTGCTTCAATCGCATGGCGCAGGAGCTTGCAGGGATTGAGACCTTGCGCACCGATTTTGTTTCCAACGTTTCGCACGAGCTCAAAACCCCTTTGGCGGTAATTCGTAATTATGCTACCATGCTGGCAGACCCGAATATTACTGCACAGGAGCGTGCCGAGTACGTACGCACCATTTCCGGCGCTTCGCAACGGCTTTCCTCGCTCATCACAAACATTCTGCGCTTGAACAAGCTGGAAAGTCAAAGCATTTATCCTAAGGCAGAAAGCTACGATCTTGGCGAACAGCTGTGCGCGTGTCTGTTGGAGTTTGAGGATGCGTGGGAGAAAAAGAATCTGAACATTGAAAGCGCAATCGAGGACGGGATCACCGTTTCCACCGATGCGGAGCTGATGACACTGGTATGGAACAACCTTTTTTCCAATGCGATCAAGTTTACCGAAAATGGGGGAACCGTTTCGCTTACTCTTGCATCGGACGGGGAGGATGCGGTGGTCTCCGTTGCGGATAGCGGTTGCGGCATTTCCGCCGACGTGGGCGTGCATATCTTTGAAAAGTTTTACCAGGGTGACACCTCGCATTCCTGCGAGGGCAACGGACTTGGTTTGACTCTTGTCAAGCGTGTGATCGATATTACGGGAAGCGAGATCTCGGTCAACAGCGAGGTGGGTAAGGGAACTACCTTTACGGTGCGCATCAGGAGGGATCAAAATGGAACGGTTTAAGCAAATCATGCTTCGCGTGCTTTTTCCGCATCCGATCTTTTTGTGGCTGCTGACGCCGATTGCCGCCGCGCTTTTGATCTACGCCTTTGCAGATCCCAACGCAAACGAGATCGCTGTGTACGCATCTTACGGCATATCGTTTTATGCTTTGGTCATCTTGTCTGTGCGCGTACCGGCCATCGTTGCATGGATCAAGCGCTTCAAGAGTGAAAACAGATACGCACGCTTGTATCTGAGCGACGCTGCGTTGCGTGCAAAGGTTTCGCTGTATTCCTCCTTTGGAATCAACCTTTTGTTCGCGCTGTTTCAGGCATGGTTGGGTGTTTATCATGGCTCATTCTGGTTCTATACCTTAGCTGTGTATTACGCCTCTTTGGCATTTATGCGCTTCTTTTTGCTTCGGGATATCAAATCCTTTGACGTGGGGCTTTCACCCTTGCGAGAATGGAAGCGGTATCGTTTTTGCGGTTGGGTGTTGTTGACGATGGATCTGGCGTTGGCGCTGATGGTGTTTTTTATGGTATATTGGAAGCGAGGCTCCGTGCACCACGAAATTACGACCATTGCCATTGCCGCTTTTACGTTCTTCTCTTTGACCATGGCGATCATCAACGTGATAAAATACCGCAAATATCAAAGCCCGTTGCTCTCTGCCGTCAAGGCGATCAGCCTGGCATCGGCGTCAGTCTCCATGCTGACGCTGGAAACGGCTATGCTCAACTCTTTTGGGCAAGGGGAAAGCGAGCTATTCCGCACCGTGATGCTTTGCGCCACGGGAGCGGCAGTTTGCCTGTTTGTATTGGGAATGGCAATTTACATGGTTACACGCGCGGCGCGTGCAATCAAAGAAATCAAGAAGGGAACAAACATCAATGCAGGATGAAAAAAATACGAATGGGTTTCAATACACCTATTCGGCAAAGGATAACGAGGAAATTCAAAAAATTCGCCAAAAATACGTAAAAGCCGAGGAGGATAAGCTTTCTCGTCTGCGTGCTTTGGATACCGCGGTGAACAAAAAGGGAAGTACGGTTGCCTTGATTGTGGGAATTCTCGGTTCTCTAATTTTGGGATTTGGCATGAGTCTTATGATGTCTGATCTGGCACAAAAGCTTGCTCTATCCGATGAATTGACGTTGATCACAGGGCTTGCGTGCGGTGTGGTCGGAATTGTGATGGTAGCGCTCGCATATCCGCTGTATCAGCGCGTAATCAAGCGTGAGCGCGAGCGCATTGCACCCGAAATTATTCGATTGACTGACGAATTAAGTAAATAACGCGTGTATAAATCCGTTTTTTTCGGTCGATCCTTTTGGTAACCAAAGAAAGGACCGGGTAAAGCGGATGAAAATGGAAAAAGAAGCATTTTTTAAGATCCAGTACGGGCTGTATCTATTGACCTGTCGTGAAGGCTCTCGTGTAAACGGATGTATTATCAATACCTGTATGCAAATTACGGAGGATCCATACCGAATTTTGTTCGCACTGAGTGACAGTACGTATACCGCAGAGCTGTTGCGCGTGGGGGAGGCATGCAACGTTTCGGTGCTCTCAACAAAGGCACCGTACGAGATGTACCGCCATTTTGGCTATCAAAGTGGCAGGGACGTGGATAAATTTGCAGGACGGGACGACCCATGCGACGCTCTCGGCTTGCCGTACCCCGGAAACGGAGAGGCGTGTGTGACGATTTGCGGAACGGTCAGCGCGATCATTCCGTGTGGAACACACAGCGTATACGTGGTATCGGTCAAGGAGGCGCGGATCCTCTCAAACGATCCTGCCGTTACGTACGAGGAGTATCACCGAAGCATCAAGCCGAAAAAGCCGTTACAAGCGGCGTCTGACACCTCCAAGAAGGGATACGTTTGTCGCGTTTGCGGCTACGTTTATGAAGGAGATACTCTTCCTCCCGATTACACCTGCCCGATCTGTCATCACGGTGCGGACTCATTTGAAGAGATAAAATGAGCGCCCTTGGAACAGCGACGTGCATTTACGCGTTTGAGATGGGGGAAAAGCCTGACACAACTCACAAACGGTGGGGGTGTCAGGCTTTTTGCAAAAAAAGAAATAAGTGCAGGCAAATCACGCAAAACAACTTGCAATTGTCTGCACAAGTATGATATAATAAATAAAGTGAATAAAGTACATCAGAGAGGCAGCGTTTGATTATGAAAAAGGGAAATGCTTGGGCGTTGTTGCCCATTGGCGTATTTATCGTTTTATATCTGACCTTGGGGGTTGTATTTGAATACGTGCTTCAAATTCCAATGGGATTTTACAGCATTCCCATTGTCGTTGTATTTTTGGCGGCGATTTTGGTCGCTTGCCTGCAAAATCCCAAGCTGGCATTTGATCAAAAGCTGGAGATCATGGGGCAAGGTGTGGGAGATCGCAATATGATCACCATGATCCTCATCTTTTTGGTGGCGGGTGTTTTTGTGGGCGTGGTTGGCAGAAGCAGTGCCGAGAGCGTGGCATATTTTTTGCTCTCCATCGTTCCTCCGCAGCTTGCAGTTTGCATGCTGTTTTTGATCAGCTGTTTTGTTTCCACCGCAATGGGTACCTCGGTGGGAACCATTACCCTGATTGTTCCCATAGCAGTAGCCGTTGCCACGGGTTCGGGCTTTTCGCTCGCGCTTTGTGTCGGCTCGGTGGTGGGAGGCGCAATGTTTGGAGACAACCTCTCCTTTGTATCCGACACCACCATTGCCGCTTGCAATGGGCAGGGGTGCGCGATGCGGGATAAATTCAAGACCAATTTTTCCATCGTTCTGCCTGCGGCAATCGTCACGGCAATCTTGATTTTGATCCTCTCGGTCAATGCAGACGTGGGAGAGATCCAAATCAAGGAGTACAACCTTTGGCAGATCGTTCCGTATTTGCTCGTGCTGATCGGAGGCATTTGCGGACTCAACGTATTCGTTACTCTTTTGGTGGGCATTGTAACCGGAAGCGTGATCACGCTGGCAACCGGAGCGGCAACTGTGCAAGGACTGATTGAGGGAATGGGGAGCGGTGCCAAGGGCATGTTCGAAACAGCCATGGTGGCAATTCTGGTTTCTGCGTTGTGCGCGTTGGTGCGCCACAACGGAGGCTTTGATGCCCTTTTATATGCGATTCGCCGCGTCTTCCGCGGTAAGCGACTTGGGCAGCTTGGTATTGGTTTGCTGGTAGCTATGATGGACGTAGCGACTGCAAATAACACCGTTGCCATTGTCATGGCGAATCCGATCGCAACGGAAATGGCAAAGGATTACCATGTAACGCCGCAAAAGACCGCATCGCTGTTGGATACCTTTTCCTGCATTGCGCAAGGCTTTTTGCCTTACGGTGCACAGATCCTCGTCGCCCTTTCCGCCGTTAGCACCATGGGCTACGAAATAACCGCTTTCGATATCATAGGTAACCTTTTTTACCCGATGCTGCTGTTGCTCAGCTACGTGGTATTCATTTTCCTGATTCCCGAGCGCAAAGGAAAGGCGGATGGAACAAAATAAAAATCCCTTGACTTGTTCACATTTTTGTGATACAATGTAAGAACAACGCTTAAATTGCCAAAGTAACGTCAGCAAAGGAGGTGCGACTTTGATTATTACGTATGCCATTATGGCGCTGATAGCCACTGCTCTGTTGGTTGGCTATTGCACTCTTGTACGCCAAAAAGAACGCTGGCTTCTCCTTTTGTTTGCTTGCGTTACGATTGTAAACGTAGGATATTTTTTGCTTTCGATTTCAAAAACGCTTGAATTTGCCATTTTTTCCAACGACGTTGCTTATTTTGGAAGTGTATTTCTTTCCATGGCGATGCTGTTGACCATCGTCAAGCTTTGCGGCTTTGAGGTAAAGAAAAAACTGATCGTTACGCTGATCGTGATAGGGGCTGTGATGTTCGCCGTTACAGCAACTGCGGGAATTCTGCCTTGGTATTATAGGGAAGTGGAGCTGACGTATATTGACGGTGCGGCAAAGCTCAAAAAGGTTTACGGTGTGCTGCATCCCACCTATCTGGTCTATCTTCTCGGCTACTTTTCTGCCATGGTCGCGTGTATCGTGCAATCTATACGCAAAAAAATGATCGCATCACAAAAGCATGCTGCTCTTCTTGCTGCCATCGTTTTTGGGAATATTGCAGTTTGGCTCGTTGAAAAATTTATTCCTTGGAATTTTGAATTTTTATCCGTGTCTTATCTGTTCAGTGAGATCATCTTGCTCGGGCTTTATTGGATGATGCAGGATTACGTTCGCTCGGATCTGATTCCCGGTTTGGTGCCGAAATCACCCCAATGCGCACCTGTAGACATTGCAACAATGCCAATGGAGGAAAAGGTATTGAAGGTTCTTTCCTTTTTAAAGCCGGGTGAGATGCTGGCGGCAAGAGAGCGGGAAATTCTTGAACTGGTGCTCCAAAACAAAAGACGAAAAGAGATTGCGGAGGAGCTTTGCTTGTCGGAAAACACGATAAAGACCTATACCAGAACCTTGTACGGTAAGATTGGTATCAGCTCGCGCGAGGAGCTTTACACGTTGCTGATAAAATAATCTTCAGTTTGGGGGTGTCTCAAATGCAAAATTTGAGACACCCCAAAGGGGCTAGTCAGATTTAGGCGAGAATCGTCGATTTTGGGGCGTGAGGCGTACGAGGGTACGTCGAGCCCCAAAAGCGGCGATAGAAAAAGCCCGTAAATATTTGGAGA
>JAFTKJ010000040.1 GCA_017453305.1 Clostridia bacterium | reverse complement strand
TGCTCCTTCGTCGCAATGTGAAATGAAATTCGCCCATCACATTTGCGTAGCAAATATTTCACAGCGAAGCTATTTCACATGGCAAAGCCATATTTCACTCGCCGAAGGCGAATTTCGTTGAAAAAAGCACACATTGTCTTGGTAGACAAATGTGTGCTTTTTTCTGGCGGAGAGAGAGGGATTCGAACCCTCGTTAGGGTATTAGCCTAAACACGATTTCCAGTCGTGCGCCTTAGACCAGCTCAGCCATCTCTCCGTGCCGACTTAGATATTATATCACAACCACTTTGGTTTGTCAACCCTTTTTTGAAATATTTTTTCTTTTTTTCGCCTTTTTTGTAGGTCTCTCAAAAATTGACGGAGCCTTCTTTCAAAAAGACTCCGTCATTGCTTGTTGCTCTTACGTTCTGTAAAGATACAAATATTCTTCAAAGTTCAAATTTCCAAAGTGGATGTCGGTTGCCGCTTCTCTTCCCACAAATCGGTAGTGCCACGGCTCGTAGGTATACCCCGTCACGTCCTCGTCTCCGTTTGGATAGCGCAGGATAAAGCCGAACTTATACGCATTCTGCGAGAGCCATGCAAACGCCTGCGTCAATTCAAACGCCACGGTCAAGGGCTCCTTCTCTTCACTTGTTGCAAGGTCGACGCAAAGCCCCGTTTGGTGCTCGCTTTTTCCCGGCTGCGCCGAATAGGTCTGCACCACGGTGGTCGCGTCCTCCAGGCTCAACTTATAAACGCCCCGATCAAGGTAATTCGTCTTGATATAATCATATCCAAAGCAGGCAATGGCGTCCTCGGAAATGCCGTTGCGCTCGTTTGCAATGTGGTTATTGTAAGTGGACACCTGGTAAGAATAGGAACGGTACGCGCTTGCGACCATGACGTCATCGATGCCTGCCGCCTTCATTTCTGCCAGCATGGCGTATAGGGCGTTTGCCGCGCGGCGATCCAATTGATAGGTGCGCGAGGACTGATATTTCGGGCAGGTCAGATCCACCAGATCCGACGGGACGTAGGTAGCACCCAGGGGGTACTCCTTGTTTGCCAGAAGGAGATACGCCTCATTAAGGTTGGTTGTCAGGATGGATGCATCCACGGCGGTAAGATAGGAATATTCCGTGGTTTTATAGCATCCGATCACGTCTTGATCGATATCATTGGGCATGGTGTCGGTCTCCGTGGGTGGATTTTGCGGCTGTGTGCAGCCTGCCAAAAGGAGAAGCACTGCAAAGAAGCAACAAAGGGATTTAATCAGCCTTCTTTTTTTCATGCGACCTCCCATAGGGTACTTTTTCAAGCGTTTTGGTTTCGATGACGATAAAATAGGGTGAGGACGGAGAATTGAGAATATTGACCTTGGTGGCGCACACCTTATGACGGCTGATGCCTGCAAGGTAATCGCAGATCATCTTGCCCTCCAGGTCTCCCTCCTCGTGCCCGGGATAAACGGCAACGTTGATGATGGCATCATGATCCATCAGATCGATTGCCGCCTCGATCGCCGGAAGCGTAGTCTCGCGCAGAGTGGTAATGGATTTATCTCCTCCGGGGAGCCAGCCCAGGTTGAACATGCCTGCCTTGATGGGCTCCTTGACGTAGTTTTTGACGTTGTGATGCGAATCGTGGATCAGCGTATAGTTTTCGGGGCATCCCACCTCACGCAAATGCTTTGCGGTAGACTCCACCGCCTGCGCCTGAATGTCAAAGGCGTACACGTGTCCGCTCTCGCCAACGGTCTTGGACAAAAATTCGGTATCGTAGCCGTTACCCATGGTAAAGTCCACGGCAACGTCTCCCTCCTTCAGGTGTGTCAGAATAAAATGCTTATGCAGCTTGAGTAAATCGATCATAGTCCTTTTCCTTTTTATTTGTTGTGCAGATCGGAGCGCAAGAACTTAAAGGCACGCTCCACGGCGTCCTTGGAGTTGTACCAGGGCTCCTCGTCGTAACGGTAATCAAACTTTTTGCAAAACCAACTGACGTCCTTTTGCAATTCGTCAAAGTAGGTCTCCACCACCTTGGCGCATGCTGCGGCAAATGCGGGCTGCTTCTTTTTGCCAAGGCGACGTTGCCCGTACATTAAAAACTTGCGGTAGTGAGGCAGGCAAAAATAGGGCTGTGCCTTAAGCTTTGGGGCAAACTCCTCGTCGGTATCCCAAAGATAAACGGCGGTATCTACCATATGCTCAAAATTGTTGGAGATGCGGTTGCAAACGTAGCACGTCCCCTCCAATTCGCCAATGCGCTTGATGGGCTTGTTGCCTTGCCCACCGCCAAAGCCGCCGTCATTGATCTCGCGTCGCAGCTCTGCCAGATGGCTCTCCAGCGTCAGTGCCATACCAAGGCGGTTCTTGCGCACAAACATCATATCGTAGTGGGTGCGGCAAAAGCCTGCCTCGTTGGTTTTGATGCGGATGTCGGGTTCCATCATGGAGGCACCGAGGATCAGATCCAATTCATCCTCCTCCAGCTTGCGGTACAGCGCACAAAAAGGGCATCCGCACGACGCATCCGCCGCCGACGCCTCAAACGCTTCGTTGACCGGGATTGTAAAATTCATATCCATAATGGCAGCCTCCACTCATCAAGTGTAGAAAATGCGCAATCTTGCAGGAAATTTGCGCATTTTTTGTACTTGCAAATTGCAATTTGATATGCTATAATAAATGTAAGTATATTATAACATACCGCCAACGCGCTTGCAAGGGATTTTTTTGAAAATTTGCGATATTTATCAAATCTTTACAATTCCGCAAGCAAGAAAGGAGCCCTATGTCCCGTTACCGTTATTGCTTTTTTGACCTGGACGGAACCTTGACCGATTCCGCTCCCGGAATTATCGCCTCGGTGCGCTACGCCATGCAAAAATTGGGCAAAGCGATTCCACACGACATGGATCTGACCTGCTTTATCGGTCCGCCGCTGTTGGACGGATTTTCCAAGTTCTTCGGGCTTTCCATGGAGGACGCCGCGCGCGCCGTGGCGTATTACCGCGAAAACTACCGCGCGGGAGCGTTGCTGGATTGCATCGTTTACGACGGCATGCGCGACACTTTGGAGGCACTGAACAAGTGCGATGTGGTTTGTGTACTTGCCACCTGCAAGCCGCGCGAGTTTGCTCTGCGGATTTTGGAGCACTATGATCTGCGACGTTATTTTGCCTTTGTTTCGGGTCCCGAACTGGACGGCACGCGAAACGAAAAGCACGAGGTGATCGCCTACGCTATGGAGCAGTTGGGTATTCCCGATGCTTCTTCGGTTTTGATGGTGGGTGACCGCCGTGACGACGTGGTTGGCGCCGCACGCAACGGAGTGGATTGCCTGGGCGTGCTTTGGGGCTTTGGCTCACGCGAGGAGCTTTTGGAGGCAGGCGCAACTGCGCTGCTGGACTCCCCTACGGAAATCATGCGCTTTTTTGAACAGAATCATACAAGGAAATGAGGAACTGAACGATGAAAGATCAATACCGCAAGGTCAAGCAATATCTCGGCATGATCCGGGATCACCGTTGGAAAAACGTAACGCCCATTTCGCAAATCGGCGTTTATCCCTGCGAATACAAGACCGATAATACCCTACCCGACCGCGCACTCTTTCGCCCATATCATGCAGGCGAGGTGTGGGGCGACGGCTATGACACGCACGCATGGTTTCGCTTTACCGTCCCTGCGGTAGGTGAGAACACATTTTTGCACGTACAGACCGAGCACCGCGGCTGGGACGCAAACAATCCACAGTTCCTTGCCTATTTTGACGGCAGGATCGTGCAAGGTCTTGATACCAACCACTTAGAGGTACTCCTGGAAGCAGGCAAGGAACTGGACGTTTGCCTTTACGGCTACGTTGGAAACGAGCACAAGCAGGCACAGCTGTTTGCCGACACACGCGTGCTCAACGGTGACGTGGACGGGCTGTATTACGACCTGCTCTTCCCCTTTGAGGCGCTTGCCTTCCTCCCCAAGGAAGGCGACGATTACGCGCAAACGCTGTACCATTTGTGGCGCGCGGTATCCCGTTTGGATCTGTTTGACCTGAACAGTGAGGCGTTTCTTGCCTCAGTTCGCGCCGCCCGTGACTATCTTGCCGACGAATTTTACGGCAAGTACTGCAATCAGCAAAAAACGACCACCGTTTGCATTGGTCACACGCACATCGACTGTGCATGGAAATGGACACTCAAGCAAACGAGAGAAAAGGTGCAACGCTCTTTTTCCACGGTGCTGGAGCTGATGCGCCGCTATCCAGAATATAAATTCATGTCCTCTCAGGCATTCCTTTATCAAAACCTCAAGGAAGAAGCCCCCGACCTTTACGAAGAGGTCAAGGCGCGCATCCGCGAGGGCAGATGGGAGTGCGAGGGCGCGATGTGGGTAGAAGCCGACTGCAACCTCTCCTCGGGTGAAAGCCTTGTGCGCCAGGTTCTTTACGGCAAGACCTTCTTTAAAAACGAATTTGGCGTGGACAATCGCGTGCTGTGGCTCCCCGACGTCTTTGGCTACTCGGCGGCACTTCCGCAAATTTTGCGCAAGTGCGGCGTGGATTGGTTTGTTACCTCCAAGATCAGCTGGAACGACGTCGACCGCATGCCACATGACACCTTCTCCTGGAAAGGCATTGACGGAAGCGAGATCAACACGCACTTCATCACCGCGCAGGACGACAAGGGCGGCGCGACCGACCGCTACACTACGTACGTTTGTAATACACACGCCCCCATGGTTTCGGGCACTTATAAGAGATACGCGCAAAAGCAGCTGAATAATGAGGCGATCATGACCTTCGGCTTTGGCGACGGCGGCGGTGGTCCGACCTCGGAGCACCTGGAGCTGCTCCGCCGCTCCTCCCACGGCATCCCGGGACTCCCGGACACCAAGATCGACTTTGCGGGAGACTATCTTAAGAGACTGGAAGAAAAAATCGCAAAAGCTCCCGATCTTCTCCCCTCGTGGCGCGGCGAGCTCTACCTGGAGTTCCATCGCGGCACCTATACCACCATGGCGCGCAACAAGCGCAACAACCGCAAGAGTGAGTTCCTCTATCAGAATGCGGAGCTGTACGGTGCCATGGCAAAGGAGCTGACGGGTGCCAAATTCCGCGCAAAGGAATTGCACCGCGGTTGGGAAATGATTTTGACCAACCAGTTCCACGATATCATTCCGGGCTCTTCCATCAAGGAGGTCTACGACCAGAGTGACGTCGATTACGCCGAGATCGCAAGGCTTGGAAATGACGCTTTGCAGGAGTCGCAAAAAGCGATTGCCGCAGGCATTGACAAAAAGCACGGCTACGTCTTCTTTAACCCCAACGCGCACGGCGGCAGAGTAATGGCAAAGGTAGACGGCAAGACCGTTTACGCCGACGGCATCGCCCCTAAGGGATACACCGCCGCGGATCACTTTGTTGCCGAAAACCACGTCCGCATCGACGGCAAGGTGGTGGAAACCGATCTTTACCGCATCACCTTTGATGACGCATGGCAGATGACCTCGCTTTACGATAAACGTCAATGCCGTGAGGTACTCCGCGAGGGTGAGGTCGGCAATGAGCTTCGCGTTTACGCAGACTACCCCGACACCTACGACGCATGGGAGTGGCAGGCTTACGAGCGTGAGAGCTACAAGACCTTGACGGAGCTTTCCTCCGTTGAGCTCGTTGAGGACGGCATCCGTCGCGGCATTCGTCTGGTGCGCCCCCACATGCATTCCACCGTAACACAGACCATCTGGTTCTACGACAGCGAGGAACGCATCGACTTTGAAACAGTTGCTGATTGGCACGATCGCCACCAGATGCTCAAGGCGGCATTCCCCGTACAGATCAACGCCGATAAAGCAACCTACGAGATTCAATTCGGTTCGGTAGAGCGTCCCACGCACTTTAACACCTCGTGGGATCAGGCAAAATTTGAGGTCTGTGCACACAAATACGCCGACCTTTCCGAGGGTGGCTACGGCGTTGCGCTGATCAACGATTGCAAGTACGGTCATGATATTCACGACGGTGTGATCCAACTCTCACTCCTCCGCTCACCCACCAATCCCAACCCTGAGGCAGACCAAGGCTTGATTCCCTTTACCTACGCACTCTGTCCGCACGACTCCGATCTGCGGAACAGCACGGTCATTCGTGACGCGTACGCCCTCAACAATCCCGTCACCGTTCTGCCTGCCACGGGTGAATGCGACACCCTTCCCACCTCGCTCTCTGCCGTTGAGGTCGATCGTGCAAACGTGATCTGCGAAACGGTCAAGCCTGCCGAGGACGAAAACGGAACGGTCATTCGCGCTTACGAGGCACAAAACGCACGCACCGCCACCACTCTGAAGCTTGGCGTTCCCGTCTCTCACGTTTGGGCGTGCGACATGCTGGAAAATCGCTTATATGAGATCCCCGTCAAGGATGGCAGCTTCTCCTACGTGTTCAAGCCGTTTGAAATTGCTACGTTCCTGGTAGAATAACAATCAAGCCAAATGCTGTTTCTCTGTTATTCTTAACGAAGAATTCGTACTCACAAAAAACATCGGCAGAGAACTTGTTTTCTCTGCCGATTTGTGTTATAATGAGAGTAGCAAAAAAGCCTTCCTCCGGGAGGAAGGTGGCACGCGGAGCGTGACGGAAGGAGCCTGCGTGACTTTAGGTTTGTGCTAACTTTATTGTCACGCGCTCTCCCTCAGTCCTTTGTCGCTTGCGACATTTGACAGCCTCCCTCCCGGAGGGAGCCTATGGACACGCTCGTACATCTTTAGGGGTATAGGCTTTGCCCGATGCCTTTGTAATACAAAGGCGAAACTTGCGATACAATTCCAAGTGTGGACATCACACAGCAGGAGGATAGTTACTAAATGCAAAGAAAAGATTTTTATATCGAATACTATAATAGAACAAATCGCTTTTTTTCTGACAAGATAATTTGGGGCAAAAAAGAGCGTGAAGAAGCATGGCGCAAAGGACAAGGTCTTACCTCAAAGTTTGGACGCAAAATATTTATTATATTCCAGTATTTGATTTTGTTGTTATGTTGGATTCCTATGTGCTTTGAACGTGAATTATGGGTTGCTATACCAATTGCAATTCTTTGCTTTTTGTTACAATTGTATATCACAGATTTCTCTATTTTAAAGATTGAATTTCTCTATTTGACCTACTGCAAAAATAGCGTATATTGTTCTGTATTACATGATATATTCCTTGGTAGTTATGCTGAATTTTTCGATCAGTTAACCCGTTATACAAAGAAAGAAGTAACGGGGTACATTTTTATAGGCGGTGGAAAGTTTTATGGAAAATTTCGAGCCGTTTGCAGAAACAAAACCAAAAGAATTGTATTAAAATTTCAGAAGAATTGCACTATTGTAATAATTAACAAAAAGAAATTTGTAGTTAAGGGCGTGTTGACCTCAAAAGAACATTTGATATCAGAGATTGCA
Organism: Clostridia bacterium; assembly: GCA_017453305.1. Lineage (GTDB taxonomy): Bacteria > Bacillota > Clostridia > Oscillospirales > CAG-272 > UMGS1865. Next base: position 11,153 of record JAFTKJ010000040.1, on the reverse strand, counting down.
AATATTATCAACACAAACCAATGATATCGTGTTTTGGCTTTTTAATGATATGAGAACCCGGTCAGACCTTGAAAATCCGTCCGGGTTACTTATTTGTTTACCGCAGAGCAAAATTACACCACATGAACAAATTTATTTGTGTTTTCTTCGATAAGGAGATCACACAATCTGCACTCGGTGCACTTTTTGTATTTGATTGCTCGATTTTGCAACATCTTCTTGACTTTATACCAATTTTGTGTTATGATGATACAAAGTGAGGTGATTGTATGAGCCCAAAAGAAACAGACCTGTTCCACGATGCGGAGTTCCCCATTGAGATCATTCCCGAGCGCGTCTCCTTTATTGACACCATGGAGGTGGCACGCCGCGCCCTGCACGAGGCAATTGAGATCAAGTGCTTTTACGAGGGGACCTCTACTCTGCTCATTGGAACCGAAACCGTTACGGCAACTGCGGGCGACGTGATCGTTATCAATCCGTATGAGTTCCACACCACCGTCGATCTTGGCGCGGAAAAAGGAAAATACCACTTGATCATGGTTAGTCTCGACTTTTTTGCAGAGCTTCCCGACCTGCCCGATCTGCGGAAGCTGTTGCTTGGCAAGGGGTATGCGTTCTCCACGCTCTGGCGCGACCACAGTCGCATTCGCAATATCATTCAAACGGCGGTGACAGAAACAGTTGAACAACAAAACGAATACCGCCTTGCCATTCGCGGATTGATGATGGAGCTGCTTGCAATCCTCTTGCGCGAGGGACTTCAAAAAAACGACTCCTCGCCTCGCGAGCATGCCGTGCGCTACTACGGCGTGGTGGAGCCTGCCCTGCGTTACATCCGTGACGGCTACACCGAGCAGATCTCCGTAGAGGCGCTTGCGGCGTTGTGCAACGTCAGCAAATATCACTTCTGTCGCATTTTTAAAAGCGTGACGGGCAGCACGGCAATTCAATACCTGAACGAGTACCGTTTGCAGATCGCGCATATCCTTTTGCTGAACACCAAGGAAAGTATTGCGCAGATCGCGCAAAAGTGCGGCTTTGAAAGCGAAAACTATTTTTGCCGCTACTACAAACGGCAGTTTGGTATATCCCCCGGAAAAGCAAGAAATATACAATAAAAAGCAGGGGCTGTCACATTTGACGAGACCAAAAAGCCCGTGGGAAAAGAAAAAAAGTCCCACTTTCCGGAAGATTGGAAAATGAAACGGTAATCGGTTGAATTTCTTCGAAATTCTCCATTTTATACGGGCTTTTTTACCGTCGAATTTGGGGCTCGACGTACCTTTGTACGCCTCACGCCCCAAATTCGACGCTTCTCGCCTAAATCTGCCGAGCCCCTTCGAGGCTGTCTCAAATTTTTAATTTGAGACAGCCTCTGTTTTTATTATTTATTACTTCACGGTCAAAACAACCTTACCAACGTTCTCGCCGCGCTGCAGGATGGCGTGTGCCTCCTCTGCCTCGGTGATGGGAAGAACCTTATAAATGGAGGGCTTCATCTTGCCTTCCTCTACCAAGGGCCAAACGTCCTTGACCAGCTTTGCAAGCAGCTCCGCCTTAAAGGCAGGGGTACGGGAGCGCAGGGTGCTGCCGATGATGCGCACGTTGCGCACGTAAATATTTTTGAGATCGATCTCGGTGATCTGACCTGCAAGTGCCGCGATCATGATCCAACGCGCACCGTGGGAAAGATAGGGCAAGCATCCGCCCATAAAGCTACCGCCCAGGCAGTCAATGGCAACGTCAACGGGCGTGCCTGCCTCCAGCTGTGCCTTGAGTACGTCGGCAATGTTCTCCTTGCGGGTGTTAACGATGATATCGGCGCCCAAGGGCTTGACCTTTTCGGCGATCTCGTCCGAGAGAACGGTGGTAATGACACGCATACCGAATGCCTTTGCCATGGGAATGACCACAGATGCAAGTCCGCTCGCGCCTGCATGCATCAAAAGAGTGTCACCCGCCTTTGCCTTGCCCTCGATAAAGAGGTTGAGGTATGCGGTTGCGTATGCCTCGGGCATTGCGGAAGCCTCCACCAGGGTACGTCCCTTGGGTACGGGCATCAGCATATCGTACTTGACGTTGACGTATTCGGCGTATCCACCGCCACCAAGCAGTGCGCAGACCTCGTCACCGATCTTGTAATTCGACTTTTCAGCCGCAACCTTGCCCATCTCCACGATCACGCCTGCGATCTCAAGTCCCATCCATTCGGGGCAGCCTGCGGGGGGCGGATAGTCGCCGTCGCGTTGCATCAGATCCGCGCGGTTGAGCGCCGCACAACGGATCTCTACCAATACGTCCTCCTCGCCCACTACGGGATTGGGAACGTCGCTCCAGACCAAGCTTTTGTTTGCATCGTTTTGTACCAGAATTGCTTTCATGTTTTGCAGTCCTCGCTTTCATTTCTGTTTTATTCCATTATCATTATACCATATTGACAATTTTTCGTAAATATGGTATACTGTCAATGAACATAACAATTCTGCTCTTTTTGGAGGAAATATGACCGAAAACAGTACCTTATACTCAAAAAAACTCTGTATGAGTGAGTTGCGCGTCTCGCACCGATGCTATCCGAACGCGCACTTTTACGATGCGGGAGCCGGAAAGATCCACTCCAGCTTCGGCTTTTTGGTGCGCGGTGAGGGAATGCTCTCCTCTGCGGGAAAGACCGTGCAACTGCGCGAGGGGGATCTGTTTTACATTCCCGAGGGCATTCGCTATCACTCGGTTTGGACGGGGACGCCCGACGTGGAGCTTTACGTGTTTGAAATCGTTTCGCGCCGCCCCGACGACGGCGCACCAAGCTATGCCATGGCGCACATCCCTGCCCTTTCCTGCAAGGAGACAGAGGACTGCTTTGCCGAGATCTACCGACGGTTTGCCACGGGCGAGCGCATTGAAAAGATTCGCGCCCTGGGTAGGTACTACGAGTTTTACGCAAGGGTGCTCCCCTATCTTGTTCCCGAAGCCCCCGTTAAGCAAAGCCCGATTTTGAACGCCGCACTGGATTACATCGAGCAAAATGCGCAAACGGATTTTGACATTGCCACGTTGGCGGCGCATTGCTGTGTCAGCGAATCGCGCCTCTATCACATTTTCAAATGCCGCCTTGGTACTACCCCCGTACGGTACCGAAACGAGGTGCGCGTGGAGAACGCCGCGCAATATCTGCGCACGGGCGACCAATCCATCGATCGCATCGCCGAGCTTTGCGGCTTTCATTCCACGGCGTATTTTCGCGAGACCTTTCGGGAATTTACGGGATTGACACCCTCGGAGTACCGCAGTATGGCGGTGCGCTAAGAAAGGAGACCGACATGACCATGCTTCAAGAGTGCCTGTTTTCTATGCAGGATGAGGGCTACCGCGATTTTCAATGCAAGCTGATGCCAACGGTGGCGCGCGAGGCGGTAATCGGCGTGCGCACACCAAGACTCCGCGCGCTGGCAAAGAAGCTGCGCGGAACACGGGAGGCAACGGCGTTTTTGTCCTCCCTCCCCCACCGATATTACGAGGAGAACAATCTGCACGCGTTTTTGATCGAACAGATCACCGATTTTGACGCATGCGTGGCGGCGCTGGATGCCTTTTTGCCCTGCGTGAACAATTGGGCGACCTGCGATTCGATGAATCCAAAGATCCTTGGCATGCACAAGGATCGTCTTTTGCCCTTCATTGAGCGTTGGCTGAACTCCAAGGATACGTACGCCGTGCGCTTTGGAATCAAACTGCTGATGACGTGGTTTTTGGACGAGGATTTTGAGGAATGCTACCTTGCGCGCGTAGCTCGCATCCGCTCCGAGGAGTATTACGTCAATATGATGATCGCGTGGTACTTTGCAACGGCGCTTGCCAAGCAGTACGCGGCAACGCTCCCCTACCTTGAAGAGCACCGCCTGCCCGATTGGATCCACGCAAAAACGGTGCGCAAGGCAATCGAAAGCTACCGCATTTCCAAGGAGCAAAAGGATCATTTGCGCACGCTGTGATTTTGTTCACCCTGCACAAAAAGTATCATCGTTCATTGTGCAAAGATACAAAAACCGTGCGCGGCGGTTGACAATACGGCAAAAATATGGTATGATAAAAGTGCAGAAGTGCCCCCGATTGGAGAATGGGATCACTTGCAAATCAAAAAAGGAGGAGTTTTATGAAAGGGTTCAAACGTGTCTTTTTAATCGTTATGGTGTTGATTTTGCTTTTGGGAATCTGCTCTTGCGATTTGTTAAAAGCAAATGAAGAGCCAACCACGGAGGAAACCTCGGCAGACTTTACTACGCCACCTCCGGGAGCAATGATAGCCAAGGGACAGTATATATCTGTTGAAGAGGTTGAAGCCATCATTATTTATTATCATGGTCAAGAATGCTTACGTCTTACCGATCAAAAATCGATTTCAGAAATTTTAGGATTAATTTCACAAGTGGAAGGAACGATAGCAGAAACAACAACACAAGGTCTTTACGGTATTCCATATTCGATTAAGATTTGTTTTCACGATGAGAATAAACCGCATTATCGATTTAATATTTGGAAAAAGGATTTGTGCTCCACGAATGAGTACAAAGATGAGAATGGCTATGAATTCCTTTTTGATGGTACCGATTGTAGTGGTTTGTGGCAGTATTTAGAGGATTTGTGCGGTCCGCTTCTGTTGGGATGAGATCAAGAACTCCCCTCCCCCGCCCTCGGGCGGGGGAGCCCGGGGACAAAATTGGGCTGAGCTCAAATGAGCTCAGCCCTTTTTGCATGCTTTGATTTTTTACTTTCTGTTGGCGATGACGTCTTTTTCAAAGGTTTGAATGTCGCCGTACCAATCGTCGCTCATGCCCTGACGGGAAAGGTATTCCTCCCAAACGCCGCCCCAAGGCAACACCTTGGATTGCTCGTTGAGGTACATAATTTTGGTAAAGTCGTTCTCGTCCTGCAGGCGCATCAGCTCATCGTGCGGCTGGAGCAATGCATACAGGAGCGCCTTTTGCATGGAGCGAACACCCGTTACCCATGCGGCAAGGCGGTTGATGCTGGCATCAAAATAATCCAAACCGATAATGACGCGATCCTCGGTACGGTTGCGCACGATCTCCTTTGCAATCTCGCGCAGCTCATCGTCCAAAATGACCACGTGGTCACTATCCCAACGAACGGGACGCGAAACGTGCAGCGCCACCTTTTGGTGGAAGGCAAGCAGCGAGGAGATCTTATCCGACACGACCTCGGTGGGATGGTAGTGTCCCGTATCCAACAGGCAGCAAATGCCCTTTTGGGATGCGTAATTCTGATAAAACTCGTTGTTCCCCACCGTGTAGCTTTCAAGCCCAATGCCAAACACCTTGCTCTCCACCGCGGGAATGACCCACTCGCGGTCATAGCCCTCCAGCATTTCGTCCAAGGACGCCTTGAGGCGCAGTCTGGGAGAGAGGCGGTCGGCGGGAATATCCTTGTAGCCGTCGGGGATCCAGATATTGACCAAGGAGGGGCTGTTCATCGCCTTGCCGAACTCGGCGGCAATTTTGAGGCACGCCTTGCCGTGCGCGATCCAGAATTTTCTGGTCTCCTCATCGGGCGAGGAGAGCGAAAGCCCGTCCTTCATTTTGGGGTGCGCAAAGAAGGTGGGGTTAAAGTCGATGCCCTCGGCACCGATCTGCTTTGCCAGCTCTACCCAAGGCAAAAAATGGCGGAACTCGTATGCGTCGCGGTCGATCTTGCCCTTGTCGTCGCCCAAAAAGGCGTAGCAAGCGTGCACGTTGATGCGCTTTTTGCCGGGCATGATGGAAAACGCACGCGCGATGTCGCAAAACAGCTCCTCGGCGTTTCTTGCCTTGCCGGGATAATTACCCGTGGTTTGAATACCGCCGTCCAAAGAGTCGGTTCCGTCAAAGCCGATGACGTCGTCGCCCTGCCAGCAATGCACGCTGACCGGAATGCTTTGCAGGCGCGCAATGGCTTCCTCGGTGTCAATGCCCTTTTGGGCATAGATCTCTTTGCAATATTGATAATAATTCATACTTTTTCCCCTTTAATCGTCCAGGACGCCTTCCATCATGGTCAGTCCCCAAAGCTTTGCAAGTCCTCTGATGACCTCGTCGGGAATGACGTTGACCACTCTGCCAAGAGAGAGCATGTAGATCTGCGCGGTCTTTTCCACGGTCTCGATCAAGCCAAATGCCTCGTCCATGGTCTTGCCCGTTCCGTAAATGCCGTGATTGGTCCAAACCACCAAGCGGTGATCCTTCATCTTTTCCGCCGTTGCAATGCCGATCTCCTCGGTTCCGCAAACCATGCAAGGCAGCACGCCAACGCCGTCGGGGAATACAACCACGCACTCGGTGTTGGACTGCCACAGCTTGTGGGTAAAGTCCTTTTCGTCCACGGGGCAAACGGTGTTCATTGCAATGGTGTAGGTGGGGTGAGAGTGTGCAACAACGCGGTGGTCGGGATCCTGCTCCAGACGTGCGATATGGCTCATCATGTGTGCGGGGAACTCGGAGGTGAACTTGCCGCCGTCACGGAAGCCCCAAAGCAGCTCTGCCGTGGTGCCGTCCTTTGCGATGCGAACGATGCCGAGGTTGGTTTCGGGATCCTTGATCACGTTTTTGAAGTACTTGCCCGTACCGGTTACAATAAAGATTCTGCCTGCCAGCTTGGTTGCGTCAAAGCCGGTGGGAATAGTGCGGATGACGTTGTTCAGGTCGAGATACTCGGCAACCTCGTCCGCGTTCAGCAAACAGCTGATGTTACCGCCGTTGCGCTCGTCCCAGCCCTGGCGGTACATATTGGCGGTGGTCTCACACATTTCTACAATAAAGGGTGCTTCTAAGATGTTCTTCATTTTTTTCTTCTCCTTGTCAATTCCATTCGGAAATTTTTTCTTCCCTTTTATTATATTACATTTGATCGATTTTGTCAATATGCGATTGAAATATTGACAAACAAGCATTTTTGCGGTATAATACAATCAGAAACAATCACAAAAGGAGCATTCCAATGACAAACGAACGCCACAATCAAATTTTAAGCATCATCAAAAGCAACCGCAACGTCACCGTAAAGGAGCTGACCTCCCTTTTGTTTGTCAGCGAGGCAACGGTGCGGCGCGATCTTTCCGAAATGCAGCGGCTTGGACTGATTGAGCGCACACACGGTGGCGCGGTGGTCTCCGACAATGCCGAGGAGATCTCGCACTTTGTACGCGTGATCAAAAATGCGAAAGAAAAAGAGCAGATCGCAAGCATTGCGCTTGCCCATCTGCCCACGTTTCACAGTGTGTTTATTGATGGCTCCAGCACCGCTCTGGCACTTGCAGAGCGCATGAACCTGGAGCACAAAACGGTGGTGACCTACAATTTGCAAACGGCACTCCGCCTTTCCAAAAAGCCGAACGTCAATCTCATGATCCTTGGCGGCGCGGTGCGTTACAACAACGCCTCGGCAACCGGTGCCTGGACGGCAAAGCTGGTCAACGAGTTTTGCTTTGACCTTTTGATCAGCTCCTGCTCTGCCATTCGCGGCGACGAGGTGCTGGAAAACAGCGCCGACCAAAAGGAGATCAAGCAGAACGCCCTGCAAAAAAGCAGATTTAAGATCCTCTTGGCAGATCACACCAAGTTTGAAGGCTCTGCCATTTACCGCTCCTCTACCCTTTCCGATTACGATTTGATCATCAGTGATCGAAATCCGCAGGCACATAGAGAACTTTCAAATCTGATCTGGCAGGAATGACAGACAAGTCGTAAGATAATTCCGAACAGCGTCCGTTCCCTCGGCAATGCTGCCAAGCGGATCGTACTCGTGCGCCGCTACGATGCGTGAGAGCTCCATGTCCATCAAGCGGTGCACCGAGATGCGGTAATCGTCGGGACGTGTAATCCCGCTGCGGTATTTTCCAACGCCGCCCAGCTGCAAGCAATCCCCCGAGAGTAGCGTACGCGTCGGCAGATCCAAAAATCCCACGCTGTGCGCGGTATGCCCCGGCAGATGCACGGTCTGCAACCGCTCGGCAACCACTTCCCCATCAAAGAGGGGTGCGGCGGCGCTCAATGGGCTATCAAACGGACAACGCAACGTCGCATGCGGCAGATGCTCCAACAGATACGGTGCTCCGCCTGCGTGGTCGCCGTGGTCGTGCGTCAGCAACAGATAGCGCACGTCGGTGGGAGCAATGCCACTCTCACGCAGAGCAGGCAGAATGAGCTGTTCCGCATCATATCGCGTGGTGGCGGCATCGATCAGCGCCACACCCGTGGGGCATAGCGCTACGTATACGGTTGTGGTCAGCTCCTCAAAGGGAACAAGCAGGCGAAAAAGCCCTTGGGCGATCTGTTCCATTGTAATCAACTCCTCGGGATCGGGCATTGCGCCCGATCCCATTTTTATTTGATCAAATGCAATCAAAGCTCAACGTGGCGGATTCCAGCCCCTCTGCCGTGCAGGAAACGGTGACGTTCCCCTTCTCTCCGTTGCTTCGCAGACAGCAAACCAGCATTCCCGCAAGTGCCTTTTTGTCGGTGCGGAGGAAGCACTCGGTCTCTCTTTGGTCGCCTGCATCGGTGGCAAGCACGCATGCGGCGCCCTCTGCCGCAAAGTGCAAACGGTGGTTGGCATGTGGGCAAACGTTTCCGTCGGTATCGACGATGGTTGCCGTAACGTAATTGAGTGCTTCCCCATCAGCCGCAATGCTTTGGCTGTAGGCGGTCAACTCAATATGGTGCGCCTTCCCTGCCGTGCGGATGGCTTTGCGCGCGACCTCCTTGCCGTCACGGTAGGCAACCGCCAGCACCTCACCGGGCGCGTAGACGGTGTCGTTCCACATCAGGCGGTAACGCTCCAGCTGTGCGGTCGGGTCATTTCCGTCGGCTCTGTGGCGGCGCTTGCCTTGCGAGACGCCATTGATAAAGAGCTCGACCTCCTCATAGTTGGTGTAAACGTGGATCGGAACGACCTCACCCTCTTTTCCCTCCCAATTCCAATGCGGAAAGACGTGCAGGGTGGGAATATCGGTCCACGCGGCACGGTAGCAGTAGTAGCGGTTCTTTGGCAAGCCCGCAAGATCGACCACACCAAAATAGCTGCTGCGCGAGGGCCACTCTGTGTAATAAGGCGTCGGCTCGCCCATATAATCAAAGCCCGTCCAGATAAATTCGCCCATCATATACGGGCAATCCTTTTGCGCGGCAAGCTCACGCTCGGCATAATACGCCCACGGGGGCGCGCAAAGGTCGTACGCCGAAACGGTGAGCTGCTCATTCTTGGGAGTTCCAATGTTGATAACGGCAGGCAGATCGTACACACCTCGTGTGGAAACGCAGGATTCGGTCTCGCTGCCGATCAGGCGCATTTCGGGATAGTTCTCCCGCGTCTCGGCATATCTGTGCGGCTTGTAGTTATGTCCCACGATATCCACGTAAAACGCCAGGCGATTGGAGAAAATGGTTTCGTAGTGATTAAAGCCCGCCGTGGTGGGACGTGTGGGGTCGACACGGCGCACAGTGTCACTCAGCATGCGCGCGATCTTCCAGCCGTCGGGACGCCCTTGCTCGCCAATCTCGTTTCCGATCGACCACATAATGACCGAGGGATGGTTGCGGTCGCGGCGGATGATGGCTTCCACGTCTGCCTGTGCGTGCTCGTGGAAATACTTGTGGTATCCGTTTTTCGTTTTTTCGATGGTCCACTCGTCAAAGAACTCATCCATGACGAGAATGCCCTGCTCGTCGCACAGCTCCAACAGCTCGGGAGCGGGCGGATTGTGGCTGGTGCGAATGGCGTTGACTCCCATGCCCTTTAAAATTTCGATCTGGCGGAGCATTGCCGAGCGGTTGACGGCGGCACCGATGGAGCCAAGATCGTGATGCATGCAAACACCGTTCATTTTGAGATATCTGCCGTTGAGGAAAAATCCGTCCTTTCGGAACTCGCACATGCGCGCGCCAAAGCGGACGGTGGTGGTGTCTCCCCCATCCAGGGTGATCTCGGCGGTGTAAAGATTGGGCGCGTCAACGTCCCAAAGCATGGGATGCTCGATCATGAGCGAAAGCATATCGTCCTCGGTGGAAAGCTCGCGTACCTCGCCCTTGGGGTCGGTGATCTTTGCCGTAAAGCCGCAGTCGACGGTGGCGTCCACGCTGATATCAAACACCGCGGTTTTGGGATCGACGTATACCTGGCGCACCCACACACCGTTGTAGCGAATATGTGCGCGCGGCTTTGTGACAAGGCGCAGATTGCGATACAAGCCCGCCCCGGAATACCAACGGGAGCAATCCGGCTTCATAATAACGTGAACAGCGATCAGATTCTCTCCCTTGACCGCAAAATCGGTGATGTCGACCTCGTAGGAGAGGTAACCGAAGTGACAGCCGCCTGCGCGCTTTCCGTTGACGTAAACGTGGCTTTCCCACATGGCGCCGTCCAGCTCTAACACAGCCGTTTCAACCTCGTCCAATGTGACCCATTTGCGGTAAACGCCCTCGCCCACGGTGGGGAGTCCGCCCGAGCGACCCGTATGTACGATCTCGGTTGGCATGCCGTCCTCGACGATACGACGAACGGAGGGATCGTTCTCCTTGCAAAATTCGCCTTCAATGCCCCAATCGTGCGGCACGCTTACCGTACGCCATGCGGAATCGTCAAAATCGGGCATGAACACCGCGGCATCCACACCGCCAAGTGGATATTTTTGAAACCGAAAGCCTTGCTTTAACACTTGCGTCTTTCTCATTGCTAAGTCCTCCATTCATTTTTCAATCGCGCCATTCGGCTCAAGTCACGGGCGCGATGCAAGTCCTAAGGATATTATGCCATATTTTCCCTCGCTTGTCAATATAAAAATTCTGTGAAATTGGAATATCCTACACAGTTCTGCGTCAAAGTCATAACCACCGGCTAAGCCGGTGGCTTGCTCAGCCCTATAAGGGCATATTACCGGCAGGGCTGAAAGCCCACCGAAATATTTGACATTTGCAAACTCGCCCCACCGCCACAGATGTGGCTACTATTTTCAGCCTCCCTTGTGCCCCCAGGGGGAAGGCTTACTAAATTCCGCGCTTTGGGGGAACAAATTTTTAAAATGCTTTCTTCCGCAAAAGCAAAATAAAAAATCAACCGCCGAAAGCACCGCATCGGTAGGCTTCTCCTTGATGAGAAGC
>JAFTKJ010000010.1 GCA_017453305.1 Clostridia bacterium | reverse complement strand
GGCGAATGTGAAATAATTCACTGCGTGAATTGTGAAATATCTCCCGTCGCCTACGGCTTTGGTCGATGTGAAATGAAATTTGCCCACATTCGCGTCAGCGAATATTTCACATTTGCGGAGCAAATATTTCACAGCGAAGCTATTTCACTTGCCCGCAAGGGCAAATTTCGTTGAAAAAAGCACACATTTGTCTTGGTAGACAAATGTGTGCTTTTTTCTGGTGGAGACAATAGGAGTTGAACCTATGACCTCTTGCATGTCAAGCAAGCGCTCTAACCAACTGAGCTATGCCTCCGCAACGGTGTATATTATATCACACAAAAACGGAAATTGCAAGCCCTTTTTTGAATTTTTTCAAAAATATTTTTTCGTTGGCAGATCGATCGCCGTTCAATACTCCTCTTCCATCTCCAAAATGCGTTCGGATGCCTCCTGTAAGGACAGCTTGTCCACGGCATAGGCGTGGCGCAAGAGGTCAGCAGGAACGTAATCGTCGTATTTTTCAAACACGGGAATCTCATTGCTTGAGACCAGATCCTCGGTGCTGACGCGCCCTTGTCTGACCGCGTTTGCAAGCGTGGTGATCAATTCATAATCGTTGCCGCGCGACATTTTAAAGGTGATATAATTGCATCCCTCGTACTCGATACCCGTAATTTGCAATGCGGGGGCATATTGGCGCAGCATTTTGCGCAGCGTGCGGAAGGAGCGCGTACCAAGCCACGGGAAAAGACACCACGAGTATCCGCCAAGGTGCACGAGAGAGTGGTTGAGCATTCCCGTATTGCGTGCTACGTGACGCGCTTGCTCCAGGCGCTTTTGTGCGTTGGGCTTGAGATACGGATAGACGGTATCCTCCTCCAGCACGCGGCGCATCCGTTGCAAAATGCGGGTATGGATCTCGCCGTAGTCACCGGGCCAGGAGACCTCCATCTTCCCCTCCACGCTTTTGACATAGATGAGCTTGTGCTGAATGTCCAGCTCCTCGACCTCCCATACTCGTCCCGCCAAGGCAAAGCGATCTCCCACGGGAGGCGGCGTTGTGATGGTGCCGATCTCATCTGAGCCGCACCGTACGGTGTAATCCTCCGAATCCTTGAATACGGCATAAAATTTGAAGGAGCGCAAAAGACGCTCGCCCGCAAGTCCGATAATGAGCGTTTTTTCCTCGGTCATTTCCAAAAAGTCGTTGTTGAGCATGGAAAGGATCAGAACCTTGTAGTCCTCTTTCGGCACGTCGGCAAAGGGCGGCAATGCCAGCACTCTCTCTGCCAAGCGGCGCAATGAAAGCTCTCCGGCGGCCGCCAGCACGCTCAGTGTTTGATGGAACAAAAGGCTGAAGGGCAAACGGCGCACCTGGGGCGGCTCGATGAACCGCTCCTCGATATACAGCTGCACAATGGCAATGGCTTTGAGCAGCTCCCACGGGATCAGCTGAGGTAATGGAGTGTTGGGGAGCGGATCCTCCTCTCGGAACACCATCATCATTTCGGGAGGCTGTCCACGTCTGCCGGAACGCCCCAGGCGCTGCAAAAAGCTTGTAACCGAGTTGGGTGACTGATTTTGCAGAATGCGCTCAAGACGTCCGATGTCGATCCCAAGCTCCATGGTAACGGTGGCACAGGTCACCGCCATGATATCCTCGTCCTTCATTTTCATTTCGGCTTCCTCGCGAATGGATGCGGAAAGATTACCGTGATGAATCAAAAAAACGTCCTGCTCTCTCCTTTTTTGCGCGATCTGCCGAAAGGTAGCGCAAAGATACTCGGTCTCCTCACGGGAATTGGAAAAAACGAGGGATTTGCGATCCTTGACACAATCGTACATAAAGGAGTAGCCTGCATCATAAAGGGGCGGAGTTGCCGCAGCCTCGGCGCTCTCCTTTGGCGGCGTTGCCTGGTCTGCCTTGCTGTTTTGAATATAGAAATGCTCCATACCGAGACGCCAATGGATCTTTGCCTCCTCCAGCTTGGGAACTACAGTCATGCGACCGCTTCCCGCCCCCAACCAATCTGCCGCTTTTTGCGCGTCTCCAATGGTTGCGGAAAGTCCGACTCTGCGCGGATGGTATCCGATGATATGTCCGATACGGGAAAGCTGACACAAAATTTGATTTCCTCTGTCGCTACCCGTCAAGGTGTGGATCTCGTCGATGACGATATAGCGCAGGTCACCGAACAAACGCACGATATCGTTACTGCGGTTGATGAGCATGGCTTCAAGCGACTCCGGCGTGATCTGCAAAATTCCTTGCGGGCGCTCCAAAAGCTTCTTTTTATGCGATTGTGCCACGTCACCGTGCCAATGCGTCACGGGAATGCCGCTTTCGTTCAACAGCTCCTCAATGCGCCAGAATTGATCGTTGATCAGGCTTTTGAGGGGTGCAATATACAAAACGCCGATGCTGTGGGGCGGACGTTCGCACAGATCCGAAAGGATTGGAAAAAACGCCGCCTCGGTCTTACCGCTGGCTGTGGAGGAGGTCAAGAGCAGGTTGTGATCCGTATCAAAGATCACCTCTGCAGCCGCGACCTGCACCTCTCGCAGGGTTTCCCAGCCATGTGAATAGATAAACTCCTGCACAAACGGTGGATAGCGTTCAAAAATATCACTCATCTGCATACTCCTTCCAATCCTAATTCGATGGCAATGCGCTCAAAATGGTTAAAATTCGATGTCCTCAATAGAAAACGCATTGTGTTGTGTGTTTGTTTCTTCCTTTTCCACGTGCTCCGTCTCCTCTTCCTCTGCCTCGGCTTCGGTTTTCAACGTCACGGCACTCCCGACAACGTCCTCGAAGGATGCCTCCGGATTTTGCATCAGGATGTTTAGTACGGTCATATAGTCGCGTAACATTTCACGCGGTGTAATGAGGCTGTCCGCACCTGCACGATCCAGACAGATCTGCAAAAAATGCACCATTTGCTCCTCGGTAATGCGCGGCTCCTGCCCGTAGTTTTGGGCGTAAAGCTTTGTGATGCGGCTGATCAGCGCAAAGAGCTCGTCGTCCGAAAGGCGGCGCAGGCGAATGACGGGACCGATGAGATTTTTAAACCCATCAAGAGCAAAGCGACTGTCGCAAAGACGACTGCGCAATGCTTCGTAGCTGAACAGTCCCCTGCGCGTGTCCTCCAAAAACTGCGGCGTACCGCCAAGGATCAGCGCAAGCCCCGGGGCTCTGCCCTGCAGAGTGTCGTTGAACATGGAAAGAATTTTTTCATAGTTGTTCTCGCGGCTGACGCGGTGCGAGATTTTGTAAAGATTGACACATTCGTCGATGAACACGACCAAGCCGCGATAGCCGATCAAGCGAGAGAGCGATGCCCAAAGCTTTAAAAAGTCGTACCAGTTATCGTCATCGATAATGACCGAAACCGAAAAGCCGAGATCATGGCGTGCCTCTGTTTTGGTAGAGTACTCACCGCGTAACCAGCGCAGGCACGCGCTGCGACAATCGTCGTTGCCGTCAATATACGCACGGTAATAAGCGGTGATCACGCGTGCAAAATCAAAACCACCCACCAAAAATTCCACTTCGCGCAAGGTATCCATCACACGGCGACTAAGCGCATCGGTAAAGCGAGGATCATCCATAGAGATTCCCCCATCTATGACCTCTCCTTGCAAACCGGAGATCCAGCGTGCAATGATCTTAGGAAGCGCACCTCCGTCGGGGGACGCTTTGGACGCCAGATTTTTCATCAGCTCGCGGTAGGTGGCAACTCCGCTTCCTCCCGTTCCGTACAAACGGCGCTCGGGGGAAAGATCGGCATCGGCGGTAAGGAAATCGCGCTCCAAAGCGTAACCGCGGATCAATTGCATCAAAAAGCTCTTTCCGCTTCCGTACCGTCCCACCAAAAAGCGCATCGAGCCTCCGCCCTCGTTGACCTCCTCCAGATCGGAAAGCAGTGCGGCAATCTCATCCTTACGCCCAATGGCAATATAAGGAGCACCTGCGCGCGGAACCACGCCCGCCGAAACCGACGAAAGAAGCGAGGTCAAAATGCGCTTTGGCACCTTGGGAATTTCAAAATTTTTATTTTCCATCTTCATCATCCTTCCCCTGAAGCATCAGCTCGATCGCCCACTCCAGATAATCCTCTAATACACAGTAAATTCCGTCGCGCTCTTCCAAAAGGACGTCGCCCATCTGCTCTGCCGCCAACTCGTTGATACGGTCGGCAATGGCATCGATGAGCTCTCCCTTTTGCAAAGCGATCTGCTTTTGTGCATCTCCGTCTGCCTGCACGGCGGCTTCAATGAAATCAAAATACGGTGTCAACGGCGTGCTTTGTACGTCTGCCTCCTTCATTGTGGCAGGAACACTCTCTATCGGCGTTGGCTCGTCGGCGGCAGAGGGTACGGGCATCGGTGCCGACGACTCCTCTTCCGCAAACGCCTCTACCAAGCGTTCTGTAGTGCTCCAGGAGGTCTGCTCGATCTTTGAAGCATTTTCCAAGGAGAGTGCCGTTTTGGGCAGATCGTACAAGCGCTCGTAGACCTGCTCCTCTTCCTTCTTTTTTTGCGCGGTGGCAAAACGCTGATTGGTCTGCAAAGGCTTCAAATATTCATCCAAAATAGCACGGATGTTGGTTGGCAAGGCGTAAATACCCAGTCGTGCACGCACACCGATATGCCCTCGGATGCGATTTTCGGTATATTTTATGATGTCTGTGATCAACAAACGCAGGCTGTGGGTGCAGGAAAGTGAGGTGTACTCCACGGCGATCTTGCGCTTGACGGTAGAAGCACACAGAGCACCCGTGTAAGCATCCCGCACCAATCGGGTGGACTCCGGCGTACCAAATTGAAACAAGCTCCCTTCTCTTCCCCCCGTCCCATCAAACACCGCGGTCATGGCGCCGAGAACGGTAACGTCAAACAATTTTTTCAACTCGGGAACATAGAACTTGCTTTTGTGATAATCATAATTTGATCCAAAAATCAAAAGTCCGCGTACAAGACTGTCTCCCTCGTCGGAGGCAACGTAAAACTCCTTGAGGGCACAATGAGACATGGCAGCGGAAAGTTCCTTGGGGTCAAGATCTGCAGGCGGTGTCAAGTGGTGAAGTAAACTGTAGTCGCAGATCCATTCGGGAAGATAGGTATCCAGCTGGTGGAAAAGCTCACGGTAAGAGAGCCATAAGCGGCACAGCATTGTTTGCCCCTCCAAGGGATCCATCAGATCCTTCAGATTGATCACCTCGTATGCATACAACAAAAGATAGCTGTAGTCGGTTGCAAGCGCCGTCCCGTTTCTGAAATTCTCGCGCCACCACAAGTACCACTCCAATTGTTGGCGGTTCATTTGCGAATACTGTGGAACGTAAGAAAAGAATGGCATATGTGCGCACTCCACACCGTGTACCGCATACAAACGTGCGGCATCGGCACAGAACGCTTCGTAATATTGATAATTCGTCTTTTGCTTGAAGATACGCACCGTATGAATCAGGGAGCCCTGCGGTGTGTATTCCTCGTCCGGCACCTTGACACTCGCAGCATCAATCGGCTTATGGGGAGGAACGTAGTAGCGTTCGGGATCGTTTTTGCGCGGTGGAAGAGCTTGTGCGCCGTTGGAATTTACATTCTTTTCTTCTTTTTCCACCAAAATCTCTACCGTATCGGTATTGCTTGAGGGTGTGGGCATGATCTTTCTCGGCGGGATCAATGCGTCGATATCCCAAAAGCGATCCAGCTCCTCTTCTCTTCTTTTTTGCTCGTTTCGATCCATTTTCTCACCTCCCCGAGTAATATTTAATTATATCATTCTTTTGCCATTTTGTCAATGCTTTTTCATCTTAAAGAATGATTTATCTTCTTTCCAAAAAGTGCTTGTCTTTTGCATGCACATGTGTTATAATAATGTCGATGATGGCGTGATTGACACGCAAAATGCAAGATAGGAGCACCAAAATGAACCTGCAAAACAAAACCTTAAGGATCGCCCTTTCAGGAATGTGTTTGGCTTTTGCCTACGTACTCCCTTTTTTGACGGGACAGATTCCCGAGATCGGCTCCATGCTATGCCCCATGCATTTGCCCGTACTGCTTTGCGGATTTCTTTGCGGATGGCAATGGGGATTGACGGTCGGCTTGATTGCGCCGCTCCTACGTTCATTGATTCTTGGTATGCCCGTTCTCTTCCCAATGGCGGTATGCATGGCACTTGAGCTTGCCGCGTACGGTGCCGTTGCCGGGCTAATGCACAAAATTCTTCCGCAAAAAATTCCGTTTTTGTATTGCGCTTTGCTGACCGCAATGCTTGCAGGACGCTTGGTTTGGGGGGCGGCAATGTTTTTGTGTCTTGGACTTAGCGGTACTTCTTTTTCCTTTTCTGCATTTTTGGCAGGCGCGTTTACAAACGCCATTCCGGGAATCGTTTTGCAAATCGTTCTGATCCCCTTTTTGGTCATGTTGCTTGACAGACACAAGCTTTTGCATTTCAAACCCGTCGATAAAACATAACAAGCAACGCTCTTACCGAGATTGAAGTCCGATAAGAGCGTTGTTTTTTGATTTTTAGAGTAAAATACAGATCAAGCCATTGCTTCCCTCGTTGATGATGCGCTCCAAGGTTTCGGAAAGCTTTTTGCGTGATTCCTCCGGCATGTGCTCCAATTTGGTGTGTAGCCCCTCGTTGACAAGCTCATAAAGCGATTTTCCGAACATATTGGAGTTCCAGATGCTTTTGGGATCCTCCTCAAATTCCTTAAGCAGATAGCGCACCAGATCCTCGGATTGTTGCTCGGTACCTACCATGGGGTTGATCTCCGCCTCGATGTTAGCGCGGATCATGTGCACCGATTGCGCCCCTGCGCGAAGCTTGACACCATAGCCCCCCGCTTGCTTGACGATCTGCGGCTCCTCTAAGTGCAGATCCTCCACCTCGGGCATCACAATGCCGTATCCACGCTCGTTGACCTCCTCCAGCGCCTTTGCAACCTTATCGTACTTCTCCTTCATAGTGGAAAGCTCACGCAACAGCGCGATCAATTCTCGCTCACCGCCAACCGAAAAGCCCGTCAGCTCGCTGATCACTTCATAATAAAGTCCCTGCCGCATAGAGAGCTCAATGACAGCCTTTCCCGTGCCGAGATCCAACGTCTCCACGCCTATGTGCGCGACGTATTCGTTTTCCTCCATGCCCGCAAAGGCTGTGGGAACATCACCGATCTTACGTACCGTCTCTGCACAACGGCAAACGGAGGCACGAACGGACGCTCGGATGCGATGTGTTTCATCCAGGGCGTTCATCCATTCCGGCATACGCAAGGTGATCTCGGAGACCGGAAATTCCTCCAGTACGAGCGCCAGGATGTGGCGGATATCTTCGGCGTCCAGATCCAAGCAACTGACAAGTGCCACGGGAACACCGTATTTCTCCTCCAATTCATATGCCAGAGTACGTGCGTTTTCGCTGTCGGCACGTGCAGAGTTCAAAATGATGGCAAAGGGCTTTCCAAGTGCCTTTAACTCTCGCACGATACGCTCCTCCGCTTCAATGTAGGCGTCACGCGGAATATCCCCGATCGAGCCATCGGTGGTAACCAGCATTCCAATGGTGGAGTGCTCCGTAATGACCTTGTACGTTCCCATTTCCGCCGCCTCAGAAAAAGGCATCGGCTCCTCGCGCCACGGCGTGCGCACCATTCGCGGTTGACCGTTTTCGATGGCTCCCATCGCCTCTGGAATGAGATAACCGACGCAATCGATCATCCGGACACGCATTTTTGCGTTATGATCCAGCACGACGGGCACCGCCTCCTCGGGAATGAATTTCGGCTCGGTGGTCATCACCGTCTTTCCTGCCGCCGATTGCGGCAATTCGTCGCGTGCGCGGTCACGGGAATAGCCCTCTCCAATGTTTGGAAGCACTACAGACTCCATAAACCGCTTGATAAAGGTGGATTTGCCGCTACGGACCGGACCAACTACGCCAACGTAAATATCTCCACCCGTACGCTCGGCAATATCCTTATAAATTGAATGTTCAGGCATCACAAAACCTCCCATATATCGCTTTGATACAATATATGGGAGGTTGCTTTTATTTAGAACAAGCAGTGCAAAAAAAATCGGCAATTCCGTTTTTACACCGAGAATCAGATCAATCCAACCAGAAAAACGACGAAGCACGCCGCCAGAGATACCTCGATCAGCGAACGCTTAAAAAGTGCCAGCACGAGAGCAACGGCAAGACCAACCGTCGCCGTCAATAGACTCCCTGTCGAGTACAGAATGGCGGGAAAGGTCATGGCGGAGAGCACCGCGTACGGAATATAATAAAAGAAGCTCTTTGCAAAGCGCGATTTGATCTTTTTGCGAAAAAGTGTCGTGGGAAGCATACGCACAAGATAGGTCGTCAACGCCATGACCAGTACGTACAAAAGGACTTCAGCTCTCATTTCTCGTGTCCTCCTCTTCTTCTGCCTCCACCGGTGAGACCAAAGCCATGATCACCGCCGCCAAAACAGCGCACACGATGATGGAAAAGCCTTCGGAGATCCAACTCAGTTGCGGAATATACTTGATACAACAGCTCAGCCCTGCCGCAATGAGCACGGTGAAAAGAACGCCTCTGTGCTGCATGGCAGGCGGCAGAATGATGGCTACGAACATAGTATAGATCATAATTCCCATTGCCGCACGCAGATCTGCGGGAAAGATCTGCCCCGCAAGGGCGCCAAGAAGCGTGCCCCCAGCCCAACCGATATATGGAATAGTCATCAAGCCGTAAAAATAGCTCGGTCCTACCGGATACGGTTTTGCCACCGCAACGGCGAATATTTCATCGGTGAGTCCAAAGGACATCAGCATGCGATGCGGAACCGTGCACCTTGCATCCAGACGCTGTGTCAGCGTAATGCCCATGAGTGAGTAGCGCAGATTGATGACCAGTTGAGTCAGGATCATTTCCAGAATTGTGCCTGCCGCAACGATGACCGCCACGCCGGCAACCTGCCCTGCCGAGGTCAGGTTGGTCATTGAGATCAACAACGCCTCCAGCATACGGATCCCATCTCCAACAGCCGATATTCCAAATCCAAAGGACACCGAAAGATATCCAAGACCAATGGGAATTCCGTCACGGAGCCCATCCAAATATCCGTACGGCGAGGTACGATTTGACATATGATCTCTCCTTTCTGCGAGGATGAAGAAATTATAGCACAAAAAGGCTTTTTTGTCAATTCCTTTTCGGTAAACCATTGCTCGATTCATACGCGCTTTGAAATCATTTGCTACCTACATAGAACCTTCAAATAACATTTTGAAAATTTCTCCCTGTCAAAATATGCAAAATTGCCTGCTTTCAAGTTGACAAAACAAAACTTTCATGCTATAATAAGTAGACATTTACAAAAAGGAAGGAGGACCTGACGATGAACAAAAAGCATCGATTCTTTTACGCGCTTCTTCGACCAATCGGCTTTCTTTTGGCAAAATTCATGTTTGGATATCGCTATGAGCGCGTCAAAAATATTCCCGAGAGCTACATTGTCTTGTCCAATCACGTGACCGACTATGACCCGATTTTAGTAGGTCTCAGCTTTGACCAGATGTATTTCGTTTCCAGCGAGCACATCACACGTTGGGGATGGATCTACAAGCTTTTGAACTTTGTATTTGAACCGATCATCCGTTACAAAGCAACCATTGCCGCCTCCACGGTCATGGATATTATGCGCAAGGTGCGCAAGGGCAACAGCGTGTGTATTTTTGCCGAGGGGGTACGCACGTGGGACGGTGTATCCTCACCCATTGTTCCAGCAACGGCAAAGCTGATCAAGGCTTGCAGGTGCAAGCTGATCACCTATAAGATCGAGGGTGGATATTTCGCAAGTCCCAACTGGGCGTCCTCCGCCAATACGCGCCGCGGTCACCTTTACGGCGCACCCGTAAAGATCTACTCTAAGGAGGAGATTGCCGCAATGAGCGAGGAGGAGCTGGATGCCGTCATCCGCAACGATCTTTATGAAAATGCATACGAAAAGCAAAAGGAATGCATGCACCGTTATCGCGGACGCAAGCTGGCAGAGGGAATGGAAAGCCTCGTATTCATCTGCCCCGAGTGCAACGGCTACGGCACGTTTGCCTCTAAAGGTGACTGCGTAACCTGCAAGGCTTGTCAAAGTTCCTTTACCTACGATGAATACGGCATGCTGCACGGCACACGCTTTTCCACGCTGTTAGAATTCAACGATTGGCAAAAGGAACAGGTTGCACGTGACGTAGAGCAAGGAAAGCCTTACACGGTGGAACATGCAACGCTTTCCACCGTGGCTCAGCACGAGGCTACCGAGGTAGCCTCCGGCAAGGCAGAAATCAATTCCAAGGCTTTGCGTGTGGGAGATCACGAAATTTTGCTCAGCTCGATTCCCGATCTTGCTATTCACGGACGACATTGTCTGGTCTTTTCCGACGGAACAGCGTACTATGAATTGCGCATTCCACACGGTGATAACATCCTCCGCATGCTCTATTACTATAACAATTGTAAAAAGAACACATAAAAGAACAGCGCAAGCACCAAATCGATGCTTGCGCTGTTCTTTTATGCTTGGTCACGCATTCCGAAAGACCCCTTCCAGCCCTTTCGTTACGCGAACGTTCCCGCTTGAGGTAATAAAGATCGCTTCAAAATCGTACGTGCCGCTCTCGTAAAGCTCCATAGCAAGTGCCTCGCCCATGACGAACAAGGCAGTTGAAAGAGCATCGGCGAGCGCGCCGTCACGGCAAATGACAGCTACCGAAGTAAGTCCGCTTTGGGAGGGATATCCCGTTTCGGGATCTAAAATATGATGATATTTTTCTCCCTCGACGGTATAGTACCGTTCATAATCCCCCGACACAGAAAGCACCTGCCCCGGCTGCATCTGCAAAACGCCTGCGTATGCACGCTCCTCTACGGGATTGCGCAAGGCGATTTGAAAGGGTTCTCCATTCGGCTTTTCGCCAAACACGGCAACGTTACTGCCAAAGGAGATCAAGCCTCCCCTGACGCCACTCTGTTCCAAATATTGAATCAGATACGAGATCGCCGCTCCCTTTCCGATACCGCCAAGATCGATTTGCACTTCGTCGCTCGTCTTTGAAACGGCGTTTCCATCAACCGTGACCTTCTCCCAGCCTACGGCATCAAGCGTTTTCGAAAGAAATTCCTGCGTTGGCAAGGCATTGTTCTCCTCACACGTTTGCCACATCTCGACCAGCGGCGCAACCGTGATATCAAACGCGCCTTGCGTGTGAGAGGATACCTCAGCTGCCAGAGTCAAAAGGCGCACGGTGCGTGCATCCAAAGTGATTTTTTGATCCGTTTTTGCGGCATTTAACTGTGAAACCTCGCTCTCGGCAAGTGTGCGCGACCAAAGCCGCTCCATCTCCTGCAACAACTCACGGCAACCTTCAAAGATCGGTTCCGCCTCGGATTTTGAGGCATAAAGCGTGACAGTGATCAAGGTATCCATCAAAAAGAAGGTCTTTTCACTTTTTTGATCGCCGCAAGAGAAAAGCGGAAATGCAAGAAGGAGGCACAGCACAATGCAAATCAGTCGTTTCATATACGCTCCTCCTTATATCCAAGTATCTTCCCACACACGGCTTGCAGCTTTGGAATCAAAAGATTGAGCAGAGCGCCAACCACACTGCCGTATAAAACGGATGCGATGAGCAAAGCAGGGAGATAAGATGTCAGCAATGCAACGTCAAACAGCGTAACCGCCGCCAGCACCTGCCCCGTATTGTGCGCGGCGGCACAAAGAACGGAAACGCCGATCAAGCTGCATTTTTTGCAAAAAAGATGCATCAGCATCAACGTCACAAAGGAAAATACGCCCCCCATAACGGAAAAGTACAACGACGTGGGAGAGCCGAACAAAACCCCCATAATGAAAATACGGACTGCGGATACGATTGCCGCATCCTTTGGAGAGATCAGGCAAAAAACCGCCACAACGGCAACATTGGCAAGCCCTAAGCGAAAGCCCGGCAAAGGGACCAAGAGTTGCAGCGGAAGCACCGCTTCCAGATAAGACAGCAGAATGGCAAAGCCGCAGAGCATCGCGTCCAAAGAGATGCGTCGGATCCGATTATCCCGCAACGAAATCGACATCGCCGCTACCTCCCTTCACTCGAATGGAAACGCCTGCAGGTGCGCAAAGAATGCCTTCTCCCACCTTGGAGACTGCGCCACTTGCAACACATACACCGTCATCGCACTCACTGTGCAACACGTAAGCACTCCCGTTTTCGATCACTACGCAAAGAGCAATGCCGTTCGAGCTCAGCTCAATGCGGCGATCCTCTGAAAGTGTGTACTCCGTACTCTCCGTAGAGGTTGTGATCACCAAGGTCTCGCCCATTTCTTTCACCTGCCACGGATGCCAAAACAGTAAGCCTGCCAGCAAAAGCACGAAAAGCATGACGACAAAATCAAAAAATGTGAGCTTTGCGCGAAACATTGGTTCTCCCTCCTCTCCTGATACTAAAAACATTATAGCAGAAAAACCTCGAAAAAGCAAGTACTGCGACCAAAAAGGATGCTTTATCATTTTTATTTTTTTTGCATACAATGATATGGAATCAAATATACGCAAGGAGGACCGCATATGGATCAAGAAAAAACGTCCGTTGGATATCTGATCGTTCACGTGACCACGGCACGTGGCGCAATTCCCTTGGAGGGAGCACAGGTCAATATCCGCGGCTATGAATCGGAATTCAACGATGGGAGAGGCGATATTCTTACCTCAACCGCCACAGATCGGGACGGAAACACGGAACGCATTGTTTTAACGGCTCCGCTGAAAAGCAATTCCCTTTCCCCAAACGTTCCATCTCCGTTTGCGACGTATTTCTTAGAGGTACGTCTTGAGGGCTACGGAATGCAGAGCTTTATCGCAGTTCCAATATTTGAAGGGATCACAGCCATTCAACCGGTGGATATGATCCCCTTATCGGAAAACGGCACCAACGCTCCCCTTCGTCCCTCGGAAGAGCGTTTTTTTGAGACTGTACCTCCCTCGCTTTGACGGATGGATCGAAAGGAGTATTTTATGCCACAGCTTCCCTTTATTCCCGAAACCATTACCGTCCACCTCGGTGCCCCGGATGCCGCCGCCGAAAACGTAACCGTTCCCTTTTTGGATTACGTTGCAAACGTCGCCTCCAGCGAGATCTACCCTACCTGGCCCGAAAGTGCCATCCGTGCCAACATGTACGCGCAGATCTCCTTTGCCCTAAACCGCGTTTACACAGAATATTACCGCACGCGTGGATATGATTTTGATATTACCAACGTTACCTCAAACGATCAATCCTACGTCAATGGCCGCGTTGTGTTTGATAACGTGCGCGAGATTGCGGGCGAGCTCTTCAACAACTATATTCGGCGCGTTGGAAATATAGAGCCGCTGTTTGCACAATACTGCAACGGCACCACAGTCACATGCCCCGGACTTTCGCAATGGGGAACGGTAGAGCTTGCAAACCAAGGCTACACCCCCTATGAAATACTGGTTTACTACTACGGTGACGATATTGAGCTGGTTCAAAACGCGCCCGTTCGCGGAAGCACCGAAAGTGCACCGCTCTACCCTTTGCAGGTTGGATCTACGGGGGATGAGGTGCGCACGGCACAGATCCGACTCAACCGCATTTCAACCAACTTTCCTTCCATTCCAAAGATCCTTGCCACAGACGGCATTTTTGCAGAGGACACCGAGGCGGCGGTACGGCGCTTTCAGGAGGTCTTTCAAATATCTGCGGACGGGATCATTGGCAAAAACACCTGGTATACCATTCAAAACGTATATATCGGGGTCAAGCGGCTCAATGATCTCAACTCCGAGGGGATCACCCTGAACGAGGTTACGCAACAGTATCCCGGAGCCTTACAGCTTGGAAGTCAGGGGGACGGCGTGCGCAACCTGCAATACTTCCTCTCCTACCTCTCACAGTATTACGACACCATTCCCGCAACTCCGATCGACGGCTCGTTTGGAAGCGTTACCGAGGCGGCGGTGCGTGCAGCGCAAAGCACCTTTGGTATCACGCCCGACGGCGTTGTGGGAGAGCGCACCTGGTACGCCCTGACCAACGCATATCTTGGAATCGTCAGCACAGTTCCGCGTGAATACGTCGAGGGGGTAGCAGTTCCCTACGGCGGAATCCCCTTGCGTATCGGTTCGGATTCGGATTCCGTGCGGCTGTTGCAGGAGTACCTGAACGTAATATCGATCTCTTACCCCGAAATTCCGGGAACCGGCGTGACGGGTTACTTTGGTCCGCGCACGCAGGATGCCGTAATTGCCTTTCAGCGACAGTTTGGATTGACACCTAACGGTGTGGTCGCTTCGGTCACGTGGAATCGGATCATCGAGGTCTATGAAGCCCTCTACCAAGGGAATCGCCTGCAGGACGGGCAATATCCCGGCTTTGATATCGGCGCATAGGAAAGGAGTCGTTTTATGCCCACTCATCCAAATCAGGTGCAAGCCATACAAAATTTACAGCGCTATCTGCGCCAACTCTCCTATCACTATCCAAGCATTCCTCCCACTCCGATCGACGGTATTTTTGAAAGCGATACCGAACGCGCCTTGCGTGCATTTCAAGCACTGCGATCCCTCCCGATCACGGGGATCGCAGACCGCAGAACTTGGGATGAGCTGTACGATCTTTACCGCGCCTCCGTATACGAGCATTCTCCTGCGCGTGAGGTTGCCGTGCTCCCCTTTGCCGCTGAGGAGATTGGCTTGAGGCTCGGAGATCGCGGATTTGCCGTAACGGTGCTGCAGCATATGCTACAGGAGTTGAGCGAAAGTCACTCCGAATTGGAGGAAATAGAGATCAGCGGCGTGTTCGATCCCCCCACGCAAGCATCCGTAAGCGCATTTCAAAAAAAGAATCGCCTTCTCGCAAGCGGAGAGGTCGATCTTGTCACATGGAATACGCTGACCGACCAATATAACACGCTTTTTCAGATTCAACCATTCTTTTAAAACATAAACGGTGAAACAGCGCAATGCCGTCTCACCGTTTTGTTTTATACAATTCCCTTGGCAAGGCTTGTAGAAAGCTCACCCTGATGCGCATCGTATCCGCAAAGACGGACGTGAAAGCTTCCGTCGTCTTCATAATCCACTACCGAAACGGAGGCATTGGCGCAAAACTCCACCTGCGCCAGCTCCTCGGGAGGATACCCCTCCCATTTGGCGCGCAACAGACGAATGGGCGTTGCATGCGTAAAGATTGCCACACACTCGCCTTTGTGCTTTTGCAAAATGCGCTCTACCTCGGCATAAATGCGCACGGAGAGCGCTACCACACTCTCACCGCCCTCGGGATGTGCACGTCCGCAATCCTTGCGCCACGTTTCATAGCTCTTTGAAAAATCGCGCATCAAGTCCTCGTAAAGCCTACCTTCCCATTCCCCGGCGTAAATCTCACGCATCCCGGGGTCGGGTATGACGGACAAACCGTGACTTTTTGCGGTCGGTTCTGCCGTTTGCATGGCGCGATCCAGGTCACTCGCGTAAACGTGAGTGATCGGATACTCCTTCAAAAATGACGCCGTACGCTCCGCCTGGCGATGCCCCAATTCGGTCAAGGGGGTATTCGTATGACCTGCAAAAACCTTTTGCAGGTTTGCTTCACTTTGTCCGTGACGAACGAAAATCAAGGTGGTCAAGCTGCTCCACTTCCCTTCTTCTTTTTTTGGATCAACAACGCAATGAGGCAAGCCGCCGGAAAAACCGCTGCAAAACAGAATGACAGACGCAAATCTCCGCCGCAGGCATCCGAAATAGCTCCCGCCGCGGCAGGTCCTGACAAGCATCCTACGTCTCCCGCCACTGCAAGAATGGCAAACATCGACATTCCTCCCATAGGGATCTTTTCTGCCGCGTAGCTGAGCGTTCCGGGCCAGAAAACGCCCACACTGAAGCCACACAAGGCGCATCCAAGCAACGCAAGCCATGGATACGGAGCGAATGCAGCCAGCAGGTAAGACACGATACAACCGATGCAACCAAGCATCATCCAAACGGTCAGATCCACGCGCAAACTGAATTTTCCGTACAGCATACGCGCCAAGCCCATCATCAATGCAAACATGCACGGTCCTAAGAGATCCCCCAAGGATTTTTCGATCCCTAAGGCGGACTCAACGAAGGCAGACGACCACTGACTCATGACCATCTCCCCGGCTCCTGCACAAAGCATCATCAGCAAAAAAAGGAAGAATACGGGAGTACGGAACAGGCGCATGAAAGGAGAGCCGCTTTCTGCGGTGTCGCTTGGCAGTCGATAAAGCGGAACCATACAAAATGCGACAGCCCCGACGGCAGGCACGATTGCCCAGATCCACGGTAAGTAGATCCAATTTTCGCTGATTTCAAAAAAATAGAAATAAATACCAGAGAAAAGAACAACCCCTGCCTGCCCCCAACAATAAAAGGAGTGCAAAAGGCTCATATTGCCGGATTTCCCCTCCGTGGGGCACGCCTCGATCAAGGGGCTGATGAGTACCTCGGTAAATCCACCGCCACAGCCAAGCAGTACCTCTGCCAACAATAGCCCGACATACGGCGGCATAAGCAGGGGAAAGAGCGAAAGGCCAAGCAAGCCGCCAACCGACAACAGATGAGCAAGGACCGCAAAAAAGCGCAGATTCATGCGGTCGGCAAAATTGGAGGCAATGACGTCAATGAGGATCTGCGTTGCAAAATTGACCGCGATCAGCATACCGATCTCGGTAGCGGAAAGTGAAAAAGACCGTTGAAAGGTGAGATATAACAGCGGCGCCAAATTAATGCAGATCGCCTGCGTAATATATCCGTTGTAGCAGGCAAGAACGGTAGAACGGTAGGTTAGCTTCATGAT
Source organism: Clostridia bacterium (assembly GCA_017453305.1). Taxonomy (GTDB): domain Bacteria; phylum Bacillota; class Clostridia; order Oscillospirales; family CAG-272; genus UMGS1865. Next base: position 15,958 of record JAFTKJ010000010.1, on the reverse strand, counting down.
AAATCCTTTTTGAAAACGGGAAACTTTGCGGTAGATTCTCTTACCGCCCAAAACAGAGTTATTATATCACAAAAAACTCTTTTTGTAAAGTGCGGTTTTCGTTTTTATCCCTTTTTGTGCTGAAAAAAATATCTTTGCCGACATTTTTAGGATTGCTTTTTGGGACACAATATGATATAATGTATCGGTAAAATTCTTTTTGTGAGGTTCGGTTATGGAAAACCTTTTATACGCAGACGTACTGCTCCCCCTGATCCGCAATGCGGGAGAACAAATGCGCGAGGCTCACGCAGATGCGGAAAATCATGTCACTCTCAAGCCCGGGGACGCCAATTTCGTAACGCTATACGACGTACAGATTCAGGAATATCTGATCAACGGAATCAGGCAGCTCTTTCCGGATGCATGCTTCATTGCCGAAGAACAAGACAATCAGACAAGTGTACTTGCGGCAGAGCATTGCTTTATCATCGATCCGATTGACGGAACGACCAACTTCATTCACGACTGTCGCTTCTCCTGCGTTTCCGTTGCCATGTTTTCTTGCGGTGCACCGATCTTTGGTGCGGTGTACAACCCTTATGCAGATGAAATGTTCTGCGCCGAGCGCGGAAAGGGGGCATACCTCAACGGTCAGCGCATGCAGGTCTCCTCTCGTCCCTTCACTTCCTCCATTGTCGCCTTTGGCACCTCTCCCTACTATAAGCAACGGCTGTGCGACGCGACCTTTGCCCTGAGCCGCAAGCTGTTTTTGACCTGCGCGGATCTGCGTCGTTCAGGCAGTGCCGCCCTGGATCTTGCTTACCTTGCCGCAGGACGGCTCGACCTCTTTTTTGAGCTTCTCCTCTCCCCTTGGGACATTGCAGCAGGATACCTGCTCGTCACCGAATCGGGCGGCATCCTCACGGATCTGAAGGGCGAAAAAATTGATTTTTCGTCACCCTCTCCCGTTCTTGCAGGTACGCCGACGACCTACCGCGAATTATTGCGATCAGCGTCGGAGGCTGTCGAAACGTAAATTGAATTTACCGATTTTTGACCTGCGACATAAATGTCTATCTATATTTTATACAAAAAAGCTGATTGAACCAGCTGTTATTTTCTACTTCATATGCGTTTTGACGAAAAAACATCTTCATTTTCGTTAGAATTGATAATTTACAAATCCAAAAAAATGTAGTATAATATAACATGCCGATGGGCAAGCGCTCGTCGGGTTCCCCCTTGTGCACACCGTAGAGATTTTTGTGAAGTGTCAAGCTCATGACACCATCCTCACAAAGCGGCGGTGTGCCATTTTATTTTTGCCGAAAACCAAGCCTGCGATTTGCTTCGTCCTGTATATTCTTCTCCGCTCGGGTCAATGATAATATCGTCAACCCAATTTTTTCTGCGAAAGGAATTATGCTTATGAACAAACCGCAAATCGTACGTTGCTCGGCTCGTGAAATTCTCGATTCCCGAGGCAACCCAACCGTAGAATCCACCGTATTTTTAACAGACGGCACCGTCGGTGTTGCAAGCGTCCCATCCGGTGCTTCAACCGGTATTTATGAAGCTTGTGAATTGCGCGACCGCGACCGCCGTCGCTACGGAGGCAAAGGAGTGAGCGAAGCTGTATCCGGCGTTGCTAAGACCATCTCTCCTGCCCTTTCCGGACTTTGCGCCTCCGAGCAAGGTGAGATCGACCGCATTTTGTGCGATCTGGACGGCACCGACAACAAAAGTCGCCTGGGCGCCAATGCTATTTTATCGGTCTCCCTGGCTTGTGCGCGCGCCGCGGCGAATTGGTACCACATGCCGCTTTACCGCTATCTTGGCGGAACCAATCCAAATCGACTTCCCGTACCGATGATGAACATCCTCAACGGCGGTGCGCACGCCTCCAACAACGTGGAAATTCAGGAATTCATGATTGCTCCCGTTGGTGCTTCCTCCTTTGCGGAGGGACTGCGCATGGGATGCGAGATCTACCACACGCTTGGCAAGCTCCTTCGCTCCGAGGGATACGCCTCGACCGTAGGAGACGAGGGTGGCTTTGCACCCAACCTCTCAGACGACGAAGAGGCACTGGAGCTGATCTGCCGCGCCATTGAGGAAAGCGGCTATGATACTGCACGCGTCAAGATTGCTTTGGATTGCGCCTCAAGCGAATGGTACTCGGAGGACGGCAGTTACCGCATGCCCAAACGCGGAAAGCGTTATTCGCGAACCGAGTTGATTGACAATTGGAAGCACCTATGCGACAAATACCCGATCTTTTCGATTGAGGACGGCTTGGATCAACGTGATTTTGAAGGCTGGACACACATGACCGAAATTCTTGGTGACAAGATCCTTTTGGTGGGCGATGATCTTTTTGTAACGAATGAAAAAAGATTAAAAGAAGGCATTCGTCGCCATGCAGGCAATACCATTCTCATCAAGCCGAATCAGATCGGTACGCTGAGCGAGACCTTGAACGTCATTCAAACCGCACGCAGCGCGGGATACGGGTATATTCCCTCGCACCGTAGCGGAGAGACCGAAGACACGACCTTGGCGGATCTTTGCGTGTCTGTTTCCGCACCCTTAATCAAAACGGGCGCACCTTGCCGAAGCGAGCGCGTTGCCAAATACAATCGCTTGTTGCGCATTGAATCGGCACTGGGCGCAGGGGCTCGGTATGGTTTTGAAAAGCAGTCACAAACCGCAATTCCCTCCCGCAAGCCTGCCACAGTAGGTTAAAAAACAAAAAGCAAGGCAAACCCAAAAATGCGTTTGCCTTGCTTTCTTCTTCTATCGAGAGGGGGTTAATCCTCCTTGGTAGAGGGCTTTGCAAGCTCGAAGGGATCGTCAAACAAATAGTTGTTCCCCTCTACGTTTAAAAAATTCTTCATATCTATCAAAAAAGTGTTCTTTGGCAAAGAAGACAGAGTGTTATGCAGCCGATAATTGTTTTTCATAATGCAAACAAACCGATTTTCTGCAATGATCAAATGCTCCAAAAGCGGAATATTGACCAGCTCAAAGATCTCCGCGACACGATAGGTCATGTCGATATCACAATCGGAAGGAACAGCCGTTCCATGTGGATGATTGTGTGCCAACACCACGCAGGACGCCTTTTTGAAGATCGCCTTTTCCAGCATAATACGCGATGGAATTTCGGCACTGTTGACAGATCCAACGGAGAGAAGGATCGAATCGATCATCTCCATTTTGTTATTGAAGAGAAACATGTACAAATGCTCGCAGGTAGTCCCGACGAAGCATGCGTTGGCGTACTCTGCAATCGCCTTGATATTATCAAAGCATTTTCCCGTTTGGATGACTGCCTTGGTATAACGGCGCGCCGATTCGCGGATCAAATGTAGAAGAAAGGCACTACGGTCCCCCATCCCTTTGATATCCTTCATCTCATCCCCCGATGCCTCCAAAACGAGGTCGAACCGCCCAAAGCGTTCCAACAACTCGTGCGCAATGGGATTGGTATCGGCGCGTGGGATGCTGTGATACAAAAGCATTTCCAAAATTTCATGATCGTGAAAGGAATCAAATCCGTTTTTCATTGCCCTTTCAAGCATTCTTTGTCGATGATTTTCATGCATAACGGACACCTTTATTTTCTTTTCAGCTTGCCGACCACGGCTCCCTTACATTGAACGTCGGCAAAATCCTTCAAAAGGATTGGTCCGTAATCGGGATTCAAGGACAGCAAACGGTCTCCGCCAAACACCTTGAAAAAGCCGCTTCCATCCAAAAGGAAAATACCCAATTCCCCAACGTCCACACTATCCGCATAGCGAACCAGCAGAATATCGCCGTCGTGATATTTCGGCTCCATACTGTTTCCGCTGATGCGCAAAGCATAGTCAGCATCGGCGGTTTTTTCGTTGTCGGGAATGTTGATGCTTGCGGCGTCCGCCTCGTCAAGATACACGCCGACACCTGCGGATACGGGAAGCTCGTAGAGAGTGATGGGGCGCTTGCCGGAGCGTGTGACCTCCCCTGCATAACGACCGAGCGTGCGCGGTGTCAGGATGCGTGCACCACCGCCGACAGAAGATTTTTCCATCTTTGCGGGCGTCTCCTCCTTTGCCTGCGCGGGCTGAGACATAGCACGCGCCTGCTCCTTGAACACCACGGTTTCGACCAAATCACGTCCGAAGGAATCGAGTGAGCGAAAAGCTTCGATCATGCGGATTTCTTCATTTGTTAAGGTATAGTTATTCGTATTTTCGGGCACACCGCTGACCACGTATTCCACCGAACAATCCAAGGCACTGCAGAGTGCTACAATGTTGGAAAGCTTTGGAGAATCACTCATACCCGCCAGGATCTTGCTCAAGGTTCCAAGCGGAATTCCTGACCGCTCGGAGAGCTGCTCGTTTGTCATTTTGCGATCGTTTTTGATCTGCTTGATTCTATCTAAATAGGATTCCATTTTACTCCTCCTTTTTCCGATTACGGCAATATTATAACACGAATTTTCCAATTTGTAAAGAGGTTTTTGAAAAAATTTTTCTTTTTTTGGAAAAAACCTATTGACAAACAGAATTTTATCTGCTATAATAGCATCGTAAGAATTCCATTTATGGATTTGTGAGGTGTAAAAATGAACACTTATTATGAAAGAAACAGCCAAGTTGCTTCCAATAACGATATTCTTGAAGCATATTTCAACACTGAAACCAAAACCAAAAAAGCATTGGACAACCTGCTTTGCATGCTTGCCGCTTTGCTTGCAGCGCTCTCCGGCGCACGCGTACGTGCCATTGTCCGCGCGGCTTCCTTGGGGCTTTGCCTGGTTGCTTTCATTGGAATTATCGGTGCCATGGAAAATGGTGTGCTTGGGCTTGGCATGGGCGTTTTGATTGGCTCCTTGATCCTTGGTGTCGAGTTCCTTTGTCTGCGCCGTCAATAAGGATGAATCAATTTCGCAAGCTCCTCCCCCACCAGCACAGCCGCGCGCTCCGCTTCTTCAATACAATTGCCTCCCGTCCCGATTTCAAGTAAAAGTGAGAACGGCGCAAGCTCTTGATTATACGTAGAATTCCGCAAATAGATCGGACGGCACACAGGCGTGCCCTCGGCATTCAAAGCGGCACGAAGCTGTAATGCAAGTGCCAAATTTCCTTCCCAATTTTCACACGGCGTTCCGCCGCCGTCACTGCCCACCACGGGCATGACCTGCGCCACTGCCCCCTCGGAGGTTTCGGCAACAGCCCGAACGTATTCCCCCGCCTCCGTCATTACCGCGTCCCGATGCAAGTCAATGACGTATCGGATGCTGGGATATTGCTCCAGAAAAAATCGAATGCTCTCTGCGGCGCGTTCATAAGAACCGCCAAGCGAAGGCTGATCGTGCATCACCGTACAATGCAGTGCGGTGATGCCTTTTTCTTTCAGGGTTTCGGCAAGCGCCTTTCCAACTGCAAGCACGTTTTGGTCCTCTTGCCTTGTATATGTCAACTCCCCAACGTCGCCCTCAAAAAATTCAGCTTCTTCATTTGCATATCCCTCACTTGTATGAGTGTGCAGGATCAAAACCAGCGGTGCCTCTGTGATGGAAGAGGAAACATCTGTTTCCATCAAAGCTTCAAGGCTTGGAGAGTAGGCGGTTGCGTTGTTGATATAAAAAGCGCCAAGCTCCGTTGCGGAAAGATCGCGTGTGACGATTGGTGTGGCACCGTCTGGAATGCCAAGGCTTGGAGGCTCTGCCACAGGCGGCAAAAGTGCGTCGTTTTGCAATGTGCTCTCCCCGGGAATCCCTTCCTCTTGCAAGCTTTGATCCTGCGCGCGCCAGATTTCGGTAACGGCAAAGCCGGCGACGAAGACAGCGCAAAAGATCAGAAGCAGACCGATATAACGTGAACGCCGATACGGGTGGGGTGAGAGTGTGACGTGAGGGGCGTCTGTTGCGCCGCCATGAACGGCAATTGGATGCAAGCCCATGAGAAAATCCTCCAAAGCATTGTATTTTTCTCCATTTTATGCTTTTGGAAAGAGAATTATTCCATGACCAGCATGGAAGCAAACGCCATGCCGATCGCCATAGAAAACAGATCTGCCACTTTGTCACAGATCACGTCGCACTCCTTGGGGGAGACGAAAAAGCTTTTTCCACGCTCCAGCACGCGTTGTAAATTTTGATTCTCGCTTGTGATACCCGCCTCTTGTAAGGCATCGTAAACAAGCGTTGCGGAATTGACCACCGTGGGAACCCCCATGGCAATGACGGGTACCCCCATGCTCTCCCGATTGATTGCCGTGCGGTGGTTGCCTACGCCGGAGCCGGGCGCAATTCCCACATCGGAGAGCTGTACCGTAGTAGAGAGGTGATCGCAGCTTCGCGCGCTCAAGGCATCAACAACCAAAATCAAATCCGGGTGTATCGCATTCACAATACCGCGCAGGATCTCTCCCGTTTCAATTCCCGTCTGCCCTAACACACCGGGAGCCAAGGAGGCAACTGAGGCACAACCGATCTTGCGATAAATTTGCTCCTCGTGTTCACGCAAATGCCGCGTAACACTCAATCTGCGAACCGTTTCGGGTCCCAGCGCATCCGCCGTCAGCTCGGCATTACCAAGCCCCGCAACAAAAACGCAAAAAGAGGCGTCGATCCGCTTCCCCGTCAGACGCTGTCCCATACCGCGCAGCTCACCCGCAAGCAAATGCGCAAGCGCACGTGACTTTTCCACATCCAAGCGATCGATCCTCCCACACTCCAAAGTCAGATATCTCCCGCACGGTTTATCCAATTTCGCAGCTCCCGCAGGAGTACGCACCGAAAGCTCCGTGATCAAAAACTCCCCCGCACGGCGCCTGTGCAAATCAACTCCGTCAAGACCTTTGGCGTGATCCTCCATCATCTCGGAGGCAAGATCGCTTCTTACAAATTCCTTCAATTTCAGTTGTTCCTCCGTCCGTATCATCATTTATTGTTAATTTCATAAAAAAGTTAACAAAATATACATTAAAAAAATTGGTAACCTATTGAATTTTGATGAAAAATAGTATATAATAAAGGGGTATATAGTGTCTTTTGAGACACAGCGGTTTATTTTTCTTTCATTGAGGAGGTTTTTACCATGTTCAAAAAGGTCTTTGCACTCTTATTGTGTGTATTGATGTTGATTCCCTGCCTCTCCGCTTGCGCACAACGCAACGAGGACGATATGGGTGCCTTCATCACCATGTATTTGACGGACGAGATCTACAACTTTGATCCCGCTTATGCAAATTACAACAATGGCACACGCAATATCGTAAGCTTGATGTTTGAAACCCTGTTCACTCTGGATGCAGAGGGAAAGGTACAAAATTCCCTGGTTAACTCTTATAAGTACACCGAGGATTTTGAAGAAAATGAGTTCACTCTCCAACTCAATCTGAAAAATACATCTTGGAGTAACGGTCTTCCCGTTACCGCAGATGACGTTGTATACGCTTGGAAGCGTTTGCTCAATCCCAACAACAGCTTTGAGGCTGCTTCTCTTCTGTTTGATATTAAGAACGCACGCGCCGTAAAGGAAGGCGATGAATCCATCGATAACCTTGGCGTTGAGGCTTCCGCTCAGAGAGTGGTTACCATCTTCTTCGAGGCTCCTATTGATTACGAGCGCTTTATTCTCAACCTGACAAGCATTGCTACCGCTCCCCTGCCCGAGAGCTACATCGAAAAGGATCCCGACTGGGCTAAGAAAAGCTCTACCATGGTGACCAGCGGTCCCTTTAAGCTTGGCAGAACCCAGTACGTTGACGTAACCGACGTAACCTTTAAGGATGACTACTCCCAGGACGAGTACGGCAAGGTTATCAGCACCGGCATGGCTGACTACCAGGTCAAGAAGCTTGCTTGGTTCTATCTGGAGCGCAACCCCAACTACTACCGCAATGCAGAGCGCGACGTTGTTGACTCCGCAGTAACTCCTTACCGCTTGCTGGTCAACTGCTCTCTGACTCCCGAGGAGATCGAGTCCGAGTACAAGGCAGGTCACCTCTTCTACATTGGTGATATCCCCTGCTCCATGCGTGCCGATGCCAACGGCTTTATCGCACAGAACGTACAGGTAAAGGATTCCCTTTCCACCTTTGTATGCTCCCTGAACCAGAATGCGCTGATCGATGACGGCGGCGAGGGTACTTACCTCTTTGCCGACAAGAACGTTCGCGAAGCGCTCTCTCTTGTAATTGACCGTGAAGCAATCCGCAAGGCTGTCGTTTACGCAAAGGCTGCAACCGGTTTGGTTCCCTACGGCGTGTTTGAAACCGGTGCTGGCAAGAATGCTACCACCTTCCGTTCCCAGGCAACCGATCTGATCGCTACCGGCGCAAACAAGAATAAGGCAGTTGAAAAGCTGAACGCTGCCGGCATTACCGATCCCTCCAAGTATTCCTTCACTATCAAGGTTGCTGCTTACGATGACGTAAACATCGTTGCTACCAACATGATCGCAGAGGCTTGGACGTCTCTTGGCTTTAACGTTACCGTACAGGAAGTTGAGACCATCGTGAATAACGACGTCCTCAAGGCAATTGCAGACGAGGCAAACAACAAGTCTCTTGATATTTGCGACGATCTGTTTGTAGAAGCAATCACCCGTGCTAACTACGAGGTTATCACTTACGATTACAACGCATTCACCGCAGATGCTTACTCCGTATTGGCAAACTTTGCAAAGTCCTTTGCAGGCATGGCTGTAAACATGTCTTCCGACAACTATGAGCTCAATCCTAACAGAACCGGATATGACAGCGAAGAGTACAACAATTTGATGGAAGCTGTTTACTATGTTCCCTACTTTGCAAACCTTGACAGAGAAAACGATTCCGACTTCCTGGGTATTTATGATACAAAGGAAGAGTTCCAAGCTGTTTACGACATCGTAAAGAAGGTTTACAGTGATAACGGTATCACTCCTTCCACCAACTCCTCCGATTGGGCTGCTCAAAAGGCTAAGCTGCTGCACAAGGCTGAGGAAATGCTCATTGCTGATATGGCAATCATTCCCGTCCTCTTCAACCAGCATGCAGAGGTCATCAATGCAGATCATTTGAGCAAGATCGCTTCTAACTACTACGTTCCCGCAGTATTTACGAAGACCGAGCTGAAGGATTACCTCCAGTATACCTACATTGATGCGCAGGGTAAGCTGGTATCCATCTTCGCTCCCTTCCCGAACCCCGTTTGGGAAGAGGCTGGCAAGAGCTACTACGTAGAGGCTGAGAAGAAATAATCAAATACCGATCATCCAATGGGGATCACAAATGCACTTCGCGTTTGTGATCCCCTTCTAATTATAATAAGGAAAGAAAAAGTGATTAATTTTTACTCTTTTTTTCAAAAAGCTCTTGCAAAACGCAAAAAAACATGCTATAATGTAACGTAGAATGCAATGATAAAGACAGCCGATTTGAGCTACAGGCTTTTTACAGAGAGTGCCACGTGCTGAGAGTGGTGCATAACCTTCAAATCGTGCATTTCCCTTTGGAGCAGATCGGGCAAACGCGTATGCAATTAACCCGATACGGAAAGACACCGTTATCCGTCTATCAGAGTGTTGGCTTTGAGCCGAAATTTCGGGTGGTACCGCGGAGTGCATTTGCGCCTCGTCCTGATTTATGGGACGGCGCTTTTTTTGTTGCCTCCCAAAGAATGCAGTAATTATTTTGAAAGGAAGATACAATCATGAAAGAAAAGCTTTCAAAAATTCGAGTGGAAGCACTGGAGCAGATCAATGCTCCCGATGCCAATCTCGAGGAAATCAAAGTAAAATATCTTGGAAAAAAGGGTGAGTTGACCGCCGTTTTGCGTGGCATGGGTGCTTTGAGTGCCGAGGAACGCCCAATCGTTGGTCAGCTTGCAAACGAAGTGCGCGAAAGCATTGAAGCCGCACTCAACGAAAAAAAGAGTGAGCTTCAGGCAAAGGCGCTCCAGGAACAGCTCAAGGCGGAAAAGCTGGACGTCACCATGCCCGGTACCCCCTCTCCCGTAGGACATATTCATCCCCTGACACGTGCTCAGCGTGAGCTGGAGGATATCTTTATCGGTATGGGATTTTCGATTGCGGAGGGTCCCGAGGTCGAGCTGGATTATTACAACTTCCAAGCACTCAACATTCCCGAAAATCATCCCGCACGTGATACGCAGGATACCTTTTATATCACCGATAACATCCTGCTCCGCTCCCAGACCTCTCCCGTTCAGGTGCGCGTTATGGAGCATCAAAAGCCCCCCATCCGCATCATCTCTCCCGGTCGCGTGTACCGTTCCGACGCATTGGATGCAACGCACTCTCCCCTCTTCCACCAATTGGAGGGACTTGTGATTGACAAGGGTATCACCATGGGAGATTTGAAGGGAACGCTTGAGGTGTTTGCAAAGAAGATGTTTGGTGAAGAGACAAAAATCCGCTTCCGTCCCCACCACTTCCCGTTCACCGAGCCCTCTGCAGAGGTTGACGTTTCCTGCTTTGTTTGCGGCGGTAAGGGTTGCCGCTTGTGCAAGGGTGAGGGCTGGATCGAGATCCTCGGTGCCGGTATGGTACACCCCTTTGTGCTTTCCAACTGCGGCATTGATCCCGAGGAGTACTCCGGATTTGCATTCGGCTTGGGCATTGAGCGTATCACCATGGCAAGATACGGCATTGACGATATTCGCCTCTTCTATGAAAACGATGAGCGTTTTCTGGAACAGTTCTGATAGGAGGTAAATAGAATGAATCTTTCAAGAAATTGGCTTTCTGATTTCGTTGACGTCAGCGAAATCGGCAATAAAGAATACAGTGATCGCCTGACCATTACCGGCTCCAAGGTAGAGGGCTTTGAGGTCTTGGGCGACGACATTGAGAACGTAGTGGTTGCAAAGGTCACCGCTATGGAAAAGCACCCCGATTCCGATCACCTTTGGATCTGCCATTTGGACGCAGGTGAGGCTCACGGACACGATATTCAGATCGTGACCGGTGCGCAAAACGTATTTGTGGGCGCACTCGTTCCCGCCGCACTCCCTGTAGCACACCTCCCCGGCGACGTAGTCATCAAGGCAGGTAAGCTGCGCGGTGTGGACTCCTTTGGCATGCTGTGCTCGATGGGCGAATTGAAGCTCACCGCGCACGAGTGCCCCGGTAAGGAGGAAAACGGTATTTTGATCCTTGATGATGATTGTGAAGATCGCATCGGTGACGACATCCGCGACGTTTTGATGCTTCGCGACACTACCGTTGAGTTTGAGATCACCTCCAACCGCCCCGATTGCCTTTCGGTCATCGGTCTTGCAAGAGAAACTGCGGTCTCCTTTGATAAAGAGCTGACCTTGAAGGCACCCGTGGTCAAGGGCTGTGGCGACGGAGATCAGATCGGCAATTATCTCAGCGTAGGAATCTCCGCGCCCGATTTGTGCTACCGCTACGCCGCAAGAGTGGTGAAGAACGTCAAGATCGCCCCCTCTCCCCTTTGGATGCGGATGCGTCTGCGTGCGTCGGGCGTGCGTCCCATCAATAACATCGTTGATATTACCAACTACGTTATGCTCGAGTACGGTCAGCCCATGCACGCGTTTGATTACACGCAGATCGAGGGCGCAAAGATCGACGTCCGCCGTGCCGCCGACAACGAATCCTTCAAGTCCCTGGACGATATTGATCACACCCTGGACAGCTCCATGCTGGTCATTGCCGACAGCAAAAAGGCATGTGCACTGGCGGGCGTTATGGGCGGTGCAAACTCCGAAATTACCGATTCCACGGCGACTGTTGTGTTTGAGTCCGCTTGCTTTAACGGTGCCTCCGTTCGCGTAACCGCGAAGAAGAACGGTATGCGCACCGAGTCCTCCGCTCGCTTTGAAAAGGGCTTGGATCCCGAAAACTGCATGGCTGGACTTGAAAGAGCCTGCGAGCTGGTAGAGCTGTTGGGCGCGGGTGACGTGGTAGACGGCATCATTGACGTATATCCGAGCAAGCCCGAGCAGACAGTGCTTCCCTTCAATCCCACAAGATACAATGAATTCCTTGGCATGAACATTCCAAAGGAGCATATGATCAAATCCCTGACGGGACTTGGTTGCCGCATTGAGGATGGAAAGATCTACGTTCCCTCCTACCGTGCAGACCTTGGCTGCATGAACGATATTGCCGAGGAGGTTTGCCGTATTTACGGATACGATAAGATCGAGGCTTCCTATATGAATGCCGAAACCACGCTGGGCGGTCGTACCGAAAAGCAGGTGTTTGAGGTCAATACCGAAAACGCACTGGTTGGCATGGGACTGTCTCAGATCCACACCTTCTCCTTTATCAGCCCCAAATATTACGATAAGATCCGCATGCCCGAGGACAGCGCTTTGCGCCGCTCGGTTGTCATCTCCAATCCTTTGGGCGAGGACACCAGCGTCATGCGCACCACCGCTCTGCCCTCCATGATGGAGACCGTTGCAAGAAACTACAACTTTAATAACGAAAACGTGCGTTTGTTTGAGATTGCATCCATCTATTTGCCTCATGAGGCAGCAAACGAGTTGCCCGATGAAAAGCGCGTTCTCACCATCGGCGCTTACGGCAACGTTGATTTCTATGCAATCAAAGGCATTTGCGAAAACATTCTTAAATTGGCAGGTATCAAGGATGCAACCTACACGTCTGTTTCGGATAACCCCTCTTATCATCCCGGCAGATGCGCTAGAATCGTAGCAGAGAACGGCGCTTGTCTTGGCGTTTTCGGTCAAGCGCATCCTCTGATGGCTGAGAACTACGGTATGAACATCCCTGTTTACGTTGCTGAGCTTTCATTTGATAAGATCTTTGCAAGTGCAAACACCAAAAAGTCCTACAAGCCTCTGCCCAAGTACCCCGCTACCACCCGTGACTTCTCCTTTGTTTGCGACGAGGATATGGAGGTTGGCGCCATTGAGGGCGTGATGGCTAAAGCAGGCGGCAAGCTGGTGGAAAACGTGACGCTGTTCGATATTTATCGCGGTCCCCAGGTGGGAGAGGGTAAAAAGTCCGTTTCCCTGCGCGTGACGCTCCGTGCCACTGACCGTACCCTGACCGTTGAGGAAGCCGACAAGGTAACCAAGAAGATTTTGAACGATCTCAAGTTCAAGATGGGCTTGGAGCTGAGAAATTGAGGAAGGCGCTATGAAGATGACAGACTTTCACTTTTATCCCGGGTGGACGCGCAAAGCAATCACCTTTACCATTGACGACGGCAACATTGCAATGGATGAAAAGTTCCTCTCCATCGTTAAGCCCGCCGGCGTAATTGGTACGTTTAACCTCTGCACATCCTTGAAAAAAACGATGACTGCCGAGGACTATCGCACGTTTTACCGTGGCTACGAAATTGCAAATCATTGTCACCGTCATCCTCACGCCTTCTCCACTTACAGAAATCCCGCAATTGCCGAGGAAGCCTTTGACGAAGCAACTGCCGACCAAACAAAGGCATACCGTACCGATGACGAGGGCTTTTACCGCATTTACTCCCCAAGAGCCAACAGCTGGAACTATTATATCGCAACCGAGGACAAATATATGGACTACGTTGCCCTTTGCAACGGCATTCTTGAGGACGTCTTTGGAGCAGGAACGGTCAAGGATTTTGTATGGCCCTTTGGGGATCAACAAAACCCTGCCTTGACACAGCGTTTGATCGATTACGGCTTTCGCTCCATCCGCATAACGGGAGATGTCAGCGACTCGACGGGCTTTGCTCTGCCCGCCGATCGCACGCGTTGGTCCTACAATGCACACCACAAAACACTTTTGGAAAACGCCGCAAAATACGAGGCTTATCCGGATGACGGAGAGCTGAAATTCTTTGCCTTTGGCGTTCACTCCATTGACTTTGAGCGCGACGGCAATTGGGACAATCTCAAGGAATTCTGCCGCCTTTACGGAAACCGCCCAAAGGATTATTGGTATGCATCTGTTGGTGACATTCTTGATTACGAGGATGCCGTTAAGGCTTTGCGTGTAGAAAACGGCAAAATCACGAATGATTCCAATGTAGATCTGTACGTCAAAATTGACGGCGAAAAGCTTGTGCTTCCCGCTCGCACGTCGTATTCGCTTCTATAAAACATGCAGGGATTGGAAAATTCCGATCCCTGCATGTATTTTTCAAGGGAAAATCACAAAAACTTCTTGTTGAGTTAATGTTTGCATGGTATAATTAGCATGGAGGTGCAAAGATGAAACAAGAAGCATTTACTCAATCCACTACTGTCCCCCAAAAATCCTTAAGCTTGATCAGCACGCCAAATTTGCAATTGGCGCGCCGGCATTCGCATGCGTTTATTACGCTGATGTCCTATTATAAATGCGCGATGATGGAGGTAGAAACCAAGCTGAACGTGCTCAACGAGGAGTTTTCGCTTCGTTTTGATCGCAACCCCATCAACAGCATCAAATCCCGACTCAAATCCCCCGTCAGCATTGAAGAAAAGCTGGCATCCAAAAATCTCCCCATGACGCTGCAAACCATGGAGAAAAACTTGAATGACATTGCGGGTGTGCGCGTGATCTGCTCCTTTTTGGACGACATTTATCTGCTTGCCGAGTGCTTGCTCAGCCAGGACGACATTACCCTGATCGCGCAAAAGGACTACATTTCCCACCCCAAGGAGAATGGTTACCGCAGCCTGCATCTGATCGTACAGATCCCCATTTATCTGCAGGCGGGCAAACGGAACATGCGCGTGGAAATTCAATTGCGTACCATTGCCATGGACTGCTGGGCATCCCTGGAGCATCAGCTCCGTTACAAAAAGGATATTGTCGCCACCGAGCAGATTGCAAGCGAGCTGCAGTGCTGTGCCAACATGAGCGCGGAGTTGGACGCGCGTATGGATCACCTGCGGCGGCAGATCATTGACGGCTCTGACCGTGAAAAAAGGAGTGACATCGGATTATGAAAAATTGGTTTCAACGGCTTGGCTATCGCATGGCAAGCTTTCTGTACGGGCGTTACGGCAACGACGAATTGACAAAAGCGCTGATGATCACCTCGCTCGTGCTTTTGGTGCTCTCCTGGGTTCCCGTTTTGTGGTTCTTTTATTTTCTTGCGCTTGCAGTGATGATCTGGTCGCTGTTTCGCAGCTTTTCCAAAAACATTTTCAAACGCAGACGGGAATTGGATCGCTATTTGAAGATCAAAAACGGCTTTTTTGGATTTTTCAAGCTCCGCCGCAACAAGTGGCGCGACCGCAAAACGCACACTTATTTCAAGTGCACCAAATGCAAGTCTGTCCTTCGCGTGCCGCGCGGAAAAGGCAGCATCATTGTCACCTGCCCCAAGTGCGGCGAACGAATTGAAAAAAACACTTAAAATATCGAAAAGGAACTGATCCATGAAAAATCAATACAAAATCACAAAAGATTTGATAAAAACCTGGGCAAAGGAATATCATTTACACGGTGCGGCGAATATCATATTATTTATCATTTGGTGCGTGTTGGGCGTGATCGGATCAGCGGGGCTGATTTTTTCTATTGCCCTGCAAAGCGATTGGTTGGTTATCTATATCTATGCACTTTTTACCGTCGTTGCTTTTTTCAAGCTGTTTCTTTCCCGTTTTTTCGTTTGGTCAAAAAGATATCAGCTATATTCGACCACATACGGAGTTTCCGAGTGGATGCGTACCACAGAGTTTTTGGATGACGAAATCATTCTTACCGACCATACCTCAGTCAGCAAATTAAAATACAGCAATATTCAGAAAATCAAGGAAAAAAATAATGTTGTTATGATATTTATGAATAACAATATTGCCTTAAGGTTGTATAAAGACGCTTTTGTAGAAGGCTCTTGGGAAGAATGTAAGAAAAAAATTCAAGCCATGATCAAATAAAATCAAAACCACCGGTTCAACCGGTGGTTTGCACAGCCCCTATAAGGGGCTAATACAGGCTTAACCCCTAAAAGGGGTACAGAAAGTTTGATACCGCATTACAATCACAGGCAGCCGCTCACG
>JAFTKJ010000039.1 GCA_017453305.1 Clostridia bacterium | reverse complement strand
TATTGGATTTGAATCCCGTCATTGCACCGCTTGTGATGCGACCACCGATCAGCGAGAGATCTCGCAAAATCCTCACAATTTTGGCACGTGGACGCAGACCAAAAAGCCCAATTGCACCGAGGATGGAAGCGAGCGCCGCGACTGCGCGGATTGTGAGCACTATGAGATCCGCACGGTAACAAAGCTTGGTCACAGCTTTGAGGATGCTTGGACGGTAGATCAGGAAGCAACCTGTGCACACGTCGGCTCCGAATCCCGTCATTGCACCGCATGCGAGGCAACAACCGATCGCCGCGAGATTGCAAAGAAGGAGCACACCTACGATGAGGGCAAGGTTACCCTGGCGCCCAGCGCCAACAGCGTGGGTGTTAAGACCTACACGTGCAGCGGTTGCGCTCATGCGTACACCGAGGAGATCGCCAAGATCGCACCCACGATTGTGGAGCAATCCACCGCCGTTTGGGAAGAATGGGGTGGCGAGGGAACCATTCAGTTCCGTTCCAACGCCTCTTACGAGGATTTTGTAGAGGTTCGCCTCAACGGTGAAGTCCTGCCTGCGGATTGCTACACGCTCCGCGAGGGAAGCATCATTGTTGAGCTTGCACCCGCATATCTCGATTCTCTTGGAAACGGCGACTACAAGGTGGAGATCGTCTCCAAGCACGGCGTTGCTGAGACGGCGTTCAGCGTAAATAAGAACGTGATCGCAAATCCGTGGCTCTACGTCCCCGTGATCTCTGTTGTCAGCGTGGGCGTGATTGCGGCTGCTATTTGGTTCGTGTTCTTTAAAAAGAAGCTGTTCGTGTTGACGAAGAACTTCTGATTTTTCACCGAAGCTTGGTGGAATTACCGCATACCCCGGGAGGGAGTCGAATTTGACTCCCTCCCTTTTGTGTTTGACAGAGATGCCCGAAAAACATGATATTTTGTAATGAACTACTTGCAAAGCGAATGGCTTTGTGCTATAATGTTTTTGTGAGAGATTGTTGAATTTGAAGAGAATCGACGTGGAATTTTGCTTATATGGGGGTGCTTTTATGAAAAAACTATTATTGATTCCTGCAATGCTGTTTCCATATACGTTTGTTTTGGGACTCGGGTTGGAAGAGCCGTTTTCCAATGGAGATTATGCGCTATTAGGTTTTGTGATGCTTTTCTTTGTATTACCGACGGTCTGCAATATCATTTTTATGATCGTTTCAAGAAAGGACGATCCGCGCAAGCTGATGCTTGCGGCATTACTTGTTAAGCTTGTGCACATTCCGGCTTACGTGATGGTCTTTCTTTTTGGAGTTATGGCAGCTTTGATGATCTTTTTTACGCTGCCGCTGATCTTATTGCTCGTGATTGGTGATTATGTTGTCTTGTTGATCAGCAGTTCGATTTCCGTTTTTGCTATAGCAAAAAATGTCAAGGAAAACAAGATGTTGTCGCTGATTGCGCTGTTTTGTCAATTTTTCTTTTGTGCGGATGTAATCAGCTTGTTTGTGCTGTGGCGCGCTTCCAAAAAAACGAAGGAAGCAATTTTTTGAGTAGTTTATTGCCGATAAAAAGAAAGGGGGCGTTACAATGAAATCGACTGCATGCAAGGCAGGGGCGGCAAAGAATTGCATCAAGCTGTACGCACCGCGCTATTATCGGGCTTTTTCTTGTATTGCTGACCGTTGCCGTCACAGCTGTTGCATTGGCTGGGAGATCGACGTGGACGAACAAACGTTGGAGATCTATCGCTCCCTATCCGATGGCTACGGAAAAACGGTTGCCGAGAGCATTGATGAGGAGGACGTTCCGCATTTTCGCTTGGCAGTGGGGGATCGTTGCCCGCATTTGGACGAGCAGGGGCTTTGCCGCATTATCAAGAGCATGGGGGAAGGCTATCTGTGCGAGATCTGCCGCGAGCATCCTCGCTTTTATCACGACACGCCACGCGGAAAAGAAGTTGGCGTTGGCATGGCTTGCGAGGAGGCGGCACGCCTGATTTTGCAGTCGGAGGATTTTGATAGCTTTGTGGAGATTGGAGCCGTGGAGGGCAGGGCGCTGCGCGGTCGCAGGGGCTTTGACGCGCTTGCCGTGCGCGCGGAGCTTTACGCGTGTCTTTCCGATCGGTCGCGCCCCTATGCCGAGCGGTTGCACCAAATTTCCTCCGTGTATGGCGTTTCTCCCGCGTCGCACACCGATGCGGCGTGGCGTAAGCTCTTGGACGGGCTGGAGTATCTTGATGAGGCGCACCGTTGGCTGTTTTGTTGCTACACCTCTTTACCAAACGTCCCTGCCGCAATTGAGGAGCCGCTTTGCCGCGCATTGGCATATTTTATCTTTCGGCATTGCTCCGCTACGCGAGATGCCGATGCCTTTCGTGAAAGCCTTGGCTTTGCGCTGTTCTGCGAGCGGCTGATCGCATCTGTTGCGGCGGAGAAAAGGATCACAGATACGGAATCCTTATCGGAGGTAGCGCGTGTCATTTCGGAGGAATTGGAATATTCCGAGGAGAACACCGACACGATCAAGCTTGCATTTTTTGAGTAAAGCAAAGCGAAAAAACGAATAAAAGAAAAGAGATGCTTTTTATGCACGTGCGTGAAAAGCATCTCTTTTGTGTTCCAAAGCCTACGGCATCGCATCGCGCGGTGTTTGAGGAGAAATTTGCTGTATTCGGTCGGACGCTTCAAGCTTGGCAAGCTCGTAGCGCCCGATTACTAATTCTGCTAAAAAACGGAAACAAAGGTTGCAATGCTGCTTTGTATTTTTTTAAAATCTATTGACTTTTTTGAGCGAATGTGTTATACTGCATCTGTCAAAATGCTCTGCAAATCGATGATGAAAAAAGGAGATAGATCATGAGAGCTGCTTTTTATGAATGTGACATTACCCCCCCTTTGGGAGAAAATATGCCGGGATACTACCGCGCAAATCCTGCGCAGGACGTGTTTGAACCGCTGTATGCCAAGGCTGTGGTCGTGGAGGACGAGGGCACTTTTGCCGCCATTGTCGCCATTGACACCTGCGAGGTCAATCCCAGCTTTCACGATGCGATCTCTGCGCGCGTCAAAGCGTATACGGGAATCGATCCTGCATCTGTTTGCGTGCACGTGGTACACACGCACAAGGGAGCGCCCACCGAGCATCGCCCCGAGGCAGGACAGAATTACGATCCCATCTACACCGACGTTTGCACGCGTCGCGCCGCAGATGCAATCATTCTTGCTTACAAGCGGTTGCAGGATGGCGTAACGGTCAAGTTTGGAAGCGGTTGCGTGGAGGGGATCTCCTTTAACCGCAACTACGTGGTGGAGGGAGAGATCCGTTCCTTTAGTGCCGGCGGCAAAAAGCATATCGGTATGCTTGCGGGCATTGATCCTGCGCTTCCCGTGTTGACGTTTGAGCGAGACGGCAAGCCGATCGGTGCAATCATTTCCTTTGCCTGCCATCAGGATTGCACGGGAAGAGAAGTCAACGGCTACTCAGCTGATTACTCCGGTATTCTTGCAAAGGAACTCAAACGGCAATACGGCCCCGAATTTGTTAGCGTGTTTATGATTGGAACGGCAGGAGATATCAATCACATTCCAAACGATCCTTCCGTCAAACTCCCACCTTTTTGGTACCGCGAAATGGGACATATTCTTGCGCGTGAGGCGATCCGCGTGATCGAAACGGATTCCAAGCCCGCAGGTGAAGGGGTCGCTGTAAAGAAGGATCTGATCGAGCTTCCAAGACGTTTGCTTGATTTGGATGCAACGGCTCAACAACTTGAAAAATGGGCACGTGCAAAGGATATGATGCGCTTACAAAACTTGGTGTATTATTACAAGGTTCACCACGAGGAATCGGACCGCTTGTGGTTGCAGGCAATTCGCATTGGAGACGCATGCATTTACGTTTATTCGGGTGAGATCTACGTCAATTTTGGCTTAAAGCTGAAGGAACGCTCACCGTTTGCCTTTAACGTGGTAGTGGAAAACAGCAACTCCTTTGGTGGCTATATCCCCACGCCCGAAGCATTTGCCGAGGAGAGCGATCTGTACGAGATCAGCCTTTGCGAGGGAAGCTGTCATGTGCCCGAGGCGGGAGATATGATGACGGATCGTCTTTTGGAATTTGGCAAAGCACTTTTTGCGGAAAAGTAAAAAATTATAAAAGAAGCGCAACGGGGCATTTTTGCACCCGTTGCGCGTTTTTTTGTTATTTTCTGCCGTAAAGTTGATTCCAGCGACGGAATTTTTGAGTGGAGATGCAAAGCAACTGCTCCTTTGTAATGCGGTAGCTCCAGTTGCCGTCGGAGGAGCCGGGAGTGTTCAGGCGCGTGTCCTTTCCGAACAGCAAAAGATCCTGCACGGGGAGCATCAAAAGGCGTGCGTGGCTTGCAAACATGGTGCGCAGAACGGCATCGTAGCATGCATTCCAATCGCCTTCAAAGCCGCAATATTCCATCAGCTTTTTCTTGGTGTCATCGTCCTGATCCCACACGTAGCCCAAAAGGGTATTGTTATCGTGTGTGCCGGTGTACGCCACGCAGTTGAGGTCATAATTGTGCGGCAGGTGCGGTGAGCCGTCGTCGCCGAGAAAAGCGAATTGCAGCACGCGCATGCCGGGATAGGTACTGTCCTTGACCAATTGAATGACCTCCGGCGTAATGTCGCCAAGATCTTCTGCAATCATCAGCTTGTTATCGCAAATGGGACGTAAGGCTTGGATCAGATCCATGCCGGGTCCCTTGACCCAAACGCCATTGCGTGCGGTGGTCTCGGTTGCAGGGATGCTGAAGTAGGATTCCAGACCGCGGAAATGGTCGATGCGTACGCCGTCAAACAGCTCCATCATAAAGGACATACGTGCTTGCCACCAGGCATAATCGTCCTCTTTCATGCGATCCCAATCGTAAAGTGGATTGCCCCAAAGCTGACCGTCGGCGCAAAAATAATCGGGTGGAACACCTGCAACCGATGCAGGATCGCCGTGCTCATCAAGCTGAAACAATTCTTTGTTTGCCCAAACGTCGGCGCTGTCGTATGCAACGTAAATGGGAACGTCACCTACGATCGAAATGCCTTTGCCGTTGGCGTACGCCTTCAGCTTTTTCCATTGTTCAAATACCGTGTATTGCGTGAACTGCCAAGCAAACAGCACATCCTTGTCAAGGTTCTCATGTTCCCATTCCTTCCATGAGATACCTTCGTTTGCCTCGCGGATCGCCATATAGCGGCAAAATGCATCGGTTTGCGGATGTGCGGAAAGAAATGCCTCAATCGGCTTGCGGTCCTTGACGCGTGCGGCGGCAAGAGATAAAAGAGCAAAACGCTCCGTGGCAAGTCGTTCAAATTCACATGCATAGGGTGTTTTTTGTTGTGCGGAGTGCAATTCTGCTTCACTTAAAAGTCCTTCCTCGCAAAGCGTAGGGAGATCGATAAAATTGGGGTTGAGGCTGAATGCGCCAAAGGATTTATAAGGGGAATTGTATTCATCGGGGAGGCAGAAGGGAAGTACTTGCCATACGGAAAATCCGCAATCGGCAAGAAAGTCGATCCACTCGATTGCTTCTTTTCCAATGGAGCCTTCTGAGTAATTTCCCCAAAGGGAGGAGAGGTGCATCAATACACCGCTTTGTCGTTTCATATGATATGTCCTTTCCGGTTCAAAAAAAATAAGGCGCGGAGCGCGTGTCAAAGACACGCGCTCTCACGTTTCATCCTCGTTGTTTTTTACAACGCGCTTGGCAGAACGAAGAATCTTTTCCCTCAGCCAATACGGTTCGACCAAGCGAAAATCTGCATCCATAGACAAAAGGAGTCCCAAAAATTTTTCCACACTGTGAAACTCACATATGTAACGGTCGTGCGGCTCGCGAGCAACAATATAATTGCTCAGTTCCAATGCAGTAAGCTTGTTCTTGATTTCAATTGTAGCAGAGTACGGGATCTGCATCTGAATGATTGAGGAATCGGCGGCAATTTCCTGTTTGGATTGAACGTTAAAGATTTCCGGAATGTAAAGATCATCGTTGTCAGACGTCAGCAGAACGGGAAGAATGTAGGATTCCTCATAGTAAAAGCCTTTGCGGCTGTTGTCATACGCAATGGGGGCACCCAGCTCACGGCGCAAATAATCAAAGTCTCTTTGTGCCTGGCGGTGCGAGATCCCAAAGCGCTCAGCAAGACGTTGGGCGTTGGGATAACTTTTCATGGTCAGCTTTTTGTGTAACCATTGAATTCGGATGTTGGCATTCATTCCGCGTTCTCCTTTGTTGGATCGTTTTCGTTATCTTGGGTAGGCAACAGAAATTTCTGTGGAGCGACGGTTGGGTAACGCGCAGCTCTAAGTGCGATCGTAATGGCGATTCCAAGTACGGTAAGAGAGCCTGTCAGATAATCGGGGTGGCGAAGCACTCCAAACAGTGTTGCCAAAGGAATGGACAGCATGCATAGAGACGCCGCGACCATAGCACACAATGCGAGTGCGTAATACAGACGGGGGATGGCGCGCTTGATCAGGTAGCGCAACTCGGTGGTATAATAGAGCATTGCGACCAAGAGCGCGCATTGAATGAACACCTTTAAAGGGGCATTCATTTCCATGGAAGGGTCAAAGTAAAAGGAACCGATCAAAAATGCGCATGCCGTCGTTGGCATAAAGCCAAGCAGGGCGATGGTTTGTGCGTGGGTATGACCGTAGTTTGTTTCTGTCAAGAAGTTGTAGAGAGCGGCAAGGGTCAAAAAGATTGCTGTGATCAGCTTGAGCATGGAGCGCGTTTCCACAAATTCCATCAGGTGAAAAACGGCACTGATGAGAAATCCGATCGTAGCAGGAAGAGCACATGCGAGATTGAGACCAAAGGGCGAACCCTTTAGATTCTTTTTAGGAATTACGCAAGCCGCCGCAATGGCAAAGAAAAAGCCAATGAAAACCAGGATGGCGGCAATGGTGGGGAGCTGTGCATCTTCCACAAAATAATTTGTCCCGCGATCGTAGGAGACGAACATTGCAATGGTCTGTATCACCGTTACGGTAACCAAAAAGACCAACGTTGCCCCACACAAGGTAAAAGCGATATATTTTTTGTTCATATTGTTCACCCTTCAAATTCGAGCATATTCCATTCTATTATATAACACAAATTTGAATAAAATATGACAATTTGCTATCTTTTATAAAATAATTGAGAAAATATGCGAAAAAAGAATGATAAGAAACGGTAAGTGAAAGGTAGAAAACAAGGCGGTAAGGGGAAAGAATGAGGCGGGAGAGCTTCGGTTTTGCTTTCGACTGCTCAAAAGCTTGAAAATTTGTGCAAAGTAACTATAAAAAGCCATTAAAAAAAGTGATATTCTACAAAACAAACAATAAAAAAGGCTTGCAATTCGACCTGATTTGTGATATAATTTATAAGCTTGATGTGCGATGAAGCGAAAGGTTGCCGTTGCGGGACGCCGTTAACGGGGAATTTTCGTGGAGTATGTCCGTTGAACCGGGCGAAAAGGTGTTCACCGTAGCATTTGCCGCGAACGCGCGGCGCTTCGATGAATCTGACTTTTCCGGAATTTGTCCCTGCCGTATGCTGAGGCTGTGGGCAAACTCCGCATTTTTCAGAGAGGTCATGAAACACACGGAGCGGTGTTGTGGTGATGCCTGCCTTGCAAAAACGCGGCCTGCGGACGAATCCCTTCCATCTATTATATAGGACGCCGCAGACGAGCGAAATCTGATAAGGAGGCAAAAACAATGGCAGTAAAAGAGAAGATCAGAGTGAGACTGAAGAGCTACGACCACGTTCTGATTGATACCGCAGCAAAGAAGATTGTTGAGGTTGCAACCAGAAACGGTGCCGAGGTTTCCGGTCCTATCCCGCTTCCCACTGAGAAGGAGATCATCACGATCCTTCGCGCAGTGCACAAGTACAAGGATAGCCGCGAGCAGTTCGAATATCGCACTCACAAGAGACTGATCGACATCGTGAAGCCGTCTCAGAAGGTTGTAGACGCGCTCATGAGTGTTGAACTTCCCGCCGGTGTTGAGATCGAGGTAAAAATTTAACATCAAGCACCTTGAAAAGGAACACCGAAAAACAAAGACAACAGCCGAGTTGTTGATTCGAAAGAGTCGAAAATGATCGGTAACTTTGTAAGTCATGTTGGCGATGAGCTCGTCAACCAATAATTTACAGGAGGAAAAACAAAATGAAAAAGGCTATTATCGGTAAAAAGATCGGTATGACGCAGATTTTCGACGAGGTTGGAAACGTCATCCCCGTAACCATTATCGAAGCCGGTCCGTGCGTAGTCGCACAGAAAAAGACCGTTGAAAAGGACGGCTACAATGCTTTGCAGCTTGGCTTTGCCGAGGTAAAGGAAAAGCATTTGACCAAACCCGAGATCGGACACTTTGCTAAGGCAAACGTTCCCATGAAGAAGCACCTCAAGGAATTCCGCCTTGATGACTGCTCCGCAAACGTAGGCGACTTCATCACAGTCGATACCTTCGCCGCAGGCGACAAGGTCGACGTTACAGGTATGACGAAGGGCCGCGGTTACACCGGCGCAATCAAGAGATGGAACCTGCACATGCTGGGCAAGACTCACGGTATCGGTCCTATCCACCGTCAGTCCGGATCTATGGGTGTTATCGACCCTGCAAGAATCTTCAAGAACAAGAAGATGGCAGGTCAGTACGGTAACGAGCAGGTAACTGTTCAGAACTTGAAAGTTGTAAAGATCGACAGCGAGAAGAACCTGATCGCCATCAAGGGCGCTATTCCCGGCGCTAAGGACGGCATCGTGTTCATCCGCGACTCGGTAAAAGCATAAGCGGAAGGAGGAAATAAACAATGCCAATCGTAAAAATCGTTAATATGTCCGGCGCAGAAGTCGGCGAGCTGACACTGAATGATGCAATCTTCGGTGCAGATGTAAACGGCGCTGTCCTCCATGCTGCAGTCAGAACTTATCTGATGAACCAGAGACAGGGTACTCAGTCCACTCTTACCCGCACCGAGGTTTCCGGCGGCGGCAGAAAGCCCTGGAGACAGAAGGGCACCGGCAGAGCACGTCAGGGCTCTACTCGCGCTCCTCAGTGGACGCATGGCGGTATCGCACTTGGCCCGAAGCCTCGTGACTATCGCATCGCAATGAACAAGAAGACGCGCCGCGTTGCTCTGTTCAGCGCATTGTCCGATAAGGTTGCTAACGGCAATCTCGTAATCGTTGACAATATCGCACTGGAAGGCAATAAGCCCTCTACCAAGGTGATGGCCAACATGTTCAAGACCTTTGGTTTTGAAAAGACCTACACCAAGAATTATAAGACCGTTACCGTTGAGGACGGCAACACTGTTTACGGCACCGCTACCCGTGAGGCTGTTAAGGCACAGAGTGCTTTGGTTGTTCTGAACGGTACGCAGGATGCAAACGCAGCAGTAATTCTCAGCTGCAACAACATTCCTAATGTTAAGACCACCCAGAGCACCACGCTCAACGTCTACGACATTCTGAATGCTGAAAAGCTGGTTCTTACCGTTGACGCAGTGAAGAAACTCGAGGAGGTGTACGCATAATGAAAACGGCTCAGGATATTATTATCAGACCGATCATTACCGAAAACTCCATGGACCTGCTTGCTTCCAAGACTTATGTCTTCGAAGTTCGCAAGGATTCCACCAAGCCTGAGATCGCAAAGGCTGTTGAGGAAGTTTTCAAGGCAGATAAGGTCAAGGTTGCCAGCGTTCGCACCATCAATATGAAGAAGAAGCCCAAGAGACTCGGTGTACACTTCGGTTACACGTCCGAATGGAAGAAAGCAATCGTTACTTTGACTGCTGATTCCGGCGAGATCGAGTTCTTCGCAGGTCTCAACTGAGAGTAGGAGGTAACGAGAATGCCTACAGTTAAGTATAAGCCTACAACACCGGCGAGAAGAAACATGTCTGTTCCTTCTTTCGAGGAGATCACCAAGTTCTCCCCCGAAAAGAGCCTGATTGTAACTAAGAAGAAGCACGCAGGTCGTAACAGCTACGGCCGCATCACCGTTCGTCACAGAGGCGGCGGAAACAAGATCAAGTACAGAATCATCGACTTCAAGCGTCAGAATGCAAACGCTAACACCGTCGTTGGTATCGAGTACGACCCTAACCGTACCGCGTATATCGCACTCCTGCAGGATACCGAGGGAACCAAGAGCTATGTCATCGCTCCCGAGGGCCTGAAGGCAGGCGACGTTGTATACTCCGGTCCCGAGGCTGATATTAAGCCCGGTAACACCCTTCCCATTGCAAACATCCCCGTTGGTACCGTTATCAACAACATCGAGATCT
>JAFTKJ010000038.1 GCA_017453305.1 Clostridia bacterium | reverse complement strand
CAAGCAAGCTTGACGCGCTCTGCGCCAAAGATGCGAACCCAATCCCGCTTCGCTACGCTCGCGGTGATGGGTTCATTGTGGAGGTAAAATAGCCCAACCACCTGCCAAAAGGCAGGATTGAAAAAGGGAATTTCGCCTCCGGCGAAGATCTTTCGGCTTGCCGCTTACAAGCAAGCTTGACGCGCTCTGCGCCAAAGATGCGAACCCAATCCCGCTTCGCTACGCTCGCGGTGATGGGTTCATTGTGGAGGTAAAATAGCCCAACCACCTGCCAAAAATGGCAGGTGGTTGGGCTATGGCACCCCCAACGGGAATCGAACCCATAACTACCCCTTAGGAGGGGGCTATTATATCCATTTAACTATGGGGGCTTGCCTCTATTATTATACCATTTTACACCCGAAATTGCAATAGCTTTTTGCAGAATCTTCTTTAAAAAAATGCTCAAAAGAATATACAAGATGCACAAATTACGTGCGCTTGTTTTGTGCATTCTGCTCAATTTTTGAAAAAGCGAAAAAAAAGGTTGCAATTACTGAAAAAATGTGTTATGATATATATGTATAAAAGGATACTGTACGTATCTGATATAGTATAAGAGATGTGGAGGGTTTTACAATGGCAGAAATTTCTGTTCAATTCAAAAACAAAATCAACGGCTACGATAAGGTAGAAGTTCAAGAATATGCAAAGGGCATGGAAGCTCGTCTTCAGGAAAAGTCCATTGCATTGGCAAACGCTCAGCAGAAGATTGAAGAGCTGGAGGCAAAGCTGACCAAGATCACCGGTGCTGATTCCACCATTGAAGAAAAGGTTGAGCTTTACGACAAGCTGATGAAGAAGATGGATGGTGACTACACCAACCTTCTGACTCCCGCAATTGCTAAAGCAAAGGCAATTGAAGAGCAGGCTGAAAAGGAATATGCAATCCGCATTGATCAGGCTCGTTATGCCGCTGAGGGCATTTACACCGAGACCGCTGATCGCATTGCAGGTGTTGTTGACAACAACATGGACAGACTCTACAATCTGTTGGATGAGTTCCTGTACTCCAAGACTCTGCCCGGTCGCGTAAACAACTTTGTAAAGAGCTGCAAGGCACTTGCTGCTAAGATCAAGGAAGTTCCCACCATTACCGTTATCAAGGTAAAAGAAACCGCCGCAAAGGTAAAGGAAAAGTTCACCGCTTCCAAGGAAGCTGCTGAAACTGTAGAAGCAGCTGAATAATTGTTGAAAAGGGAAGTGGACCGTTATGAAAATCGGCGAACGCATTCGCGAGTTGCGTCTCTCCAAATTGATGACACAAACCGATTTGGCAGGAGATCAAATTACGCGGAATATGCTGAGTTGCATCGAAAACGGTTCTGCTAATCCTTCGCTTTCTACGATCACTTACATTGCAGGGCGTTTAAACGTTCCCGCGGGCTTTCTCCTTGCCGACGAGGGCGACGAGATTGTTTATCGTAAGATGAGCAACCTTTCCAACATCAAAAGTGCATATACAGCCGGAGATGCCAGGGGCTGCAGAAGCCTCTGTATCTCCGGTTGTCCTGAACCGGATGATGAAATCAGTTTGCTGTTAGCCAATTGCGATCTTGATATTGCAATTGAAGAATTTTGGAATGGCAAGCTGCGTTCTTCATGCCGTTTTTTTGATGAAGCGATTAGTTACGCCGAAAAGACGATTTATCCAACCGACGCAATTGAAGCGGAGACTTGCGTGTATTTTCGATTTTTGGAACGAATCTCGCACACGCTGTACTCTGATATGCTGGACGAGAGCAAGCCTCTTGCAGTACGAAGCAACTCATTGCTTTCGCAATACATGGATGCGCTGGAAGGATTGGAAAACGATACGTCTGCACCTGCAGAGCATTTTTTAACCGTTTTTGCGGCGTCTGATTCGTTTTTGGTGCTTCATATGAAAGCGCGACTGATGATGCTCCAGAGTGATTATCGTATGGCACAGAAGCTGTTGCTTCAAAAGCTGAACGATACCAATGCGACACTGAAGAAGCTGGAGCTTTATTTGGTTCTGTGTGAATTGGAGGTTTGCTGTCGCGAGATCGAGGATTTCAAGGATGCGTATAAGTACGCCAATGAAAAGGTAGAGCTGTTGGAGCAACTCTTAAAAGAAATTTAAGCAATACGCAAATCGCTTGATTGGTGTGTTGCTTTTTTCTTTGACCTTTCTATCTCTGATTTTAAAGAAAAAAATCGAAAAAACGCATTGTTTTTTTCTCCTGAATGTGATATAATGAGAGTACACACCACCTATGAAAAGAGGGAAGTTCGATGAAATTTTTGATGTTTGCCGATTGGCACCATGCTCCCGGAAGGTTCCCGGGACGCTCCATTGAGGATCTGCACCTCATCCAAAGGCGTGCAGAGGAGGAAGGCTGTGAATTTATCATTCACGCAGGTGACTTTTGCCACGGTCCTACCGACGTTGCGGAATACGTAAAGGAATACAATAATTTTCATATCCCAAGCTACCATTGCCTTGGCAACCACGATGCTGATCATTGCTCATATGAGGAAACACTTCGCCATTATAACATGTCAAACGGCTATTATTTCTTTGATTGCAACGGTTATCGCATCATTGTTCTCAATCCCAATTATTACTACGTAGATGGCGCTTATTACAACTATTCTAATGGCAACTACTTTGCACACGGCGCACAGCGCGACTATATGCCTCTGGAACAGCTGGAATGGCTCAAGGAGACCATTGCGTCCTCGCCGTATCCATGCATTACCGTCAGCCACGAAAGCTTTGCGAGGGATGCTGATGGTGTTAAGAATCAATTGGCTGTCCGTGAGATCTTCAATGAGGCAAATCAAAAAAAGAGAAACAGCGTTTTGATGTGTATCAACGGACATTATCATCGCGACAATATTCGAATTCTGGACGGCATTTGCTATTGGGATGTAAACTCTGCAGCATTTGATTGGCTGCCGATCCCGCATGACCTTTATCCAAAGGAAGAATCCGATCAAATCTATTTCATGCGCAACACGATCATCTTCAATGATCCGTTGTACGCGATTGTAACCGTTGAGAACTCCACAATCACCATTGAAGGAACCGAAACTAGCTTTTACCGTGGCATTACCAAGGATATGACCGAAAACAAGGTTTGTGATGATATGGGAATGCCGTGCGAACCGATCATTCGTTCCGCTAAATTCACCTTAAATTGAACACCAAACAGCACTCAAGGCAAAAGACAAAAAAGTTGCTTTGGGTGCTTTTTTTAGATAAAAAACAAAAAACGATAAAACACACCTGCAAAAAGCCCAAAAAACAGGTGTTTTTGAGCGTTTTCTATCCCCTCAATTATACAAAATTTGTATTTTGTATAATTGCATATATATTACTCAGGAGATCATTTTATATCCCCTATAAATAGCTATAAAGAATAAAACGTTTTTGCGAAAATATTATATCCTCTCTTTTAAGAAAACCTTACCGAAGATTGTTTTGTGCGTTGAAAAACAGAATACCATCTATAACCTTGCAATTTAGACGTATAGTTTTTTCAGTAAACAGTTGAAAGCAACAAGTGCGATTTCTCCTAAGATGTTCAAAAATAAGAGGGATATATCTGGTTTATACCAATTATTTAAAAATACCAAAAAAGGGAATTGAAAATTGTAGAGAAGGGCAAAGTCCCCTTCTCTACCCTGCTGGTTTTCAAAAAAAATTTTTTTACTTTTTATTTTTTGTCTGAATATGCTATTTCCCTATTGCTTTTTTTGTAAAAATATGATATAATCATGTTGTAAATCAAATTTATTTTGGAGGTATATTCCCATGGCAATCAAAATGAGAGTTCTCTATGATTCCCCGAAGCCCAAAATCAAAAACATTGCAAACATCATCAAGGCACAGTACGATCTCGGTGGACACGCCGTTGATACCATTCTGCCTGCATATTCTTGTGACAAAGAAAGAATTGTCATTTTGATCATCAGCGCAAAGGGACACTTGAAGGATTCCCTGCGTCTGTTCTGCCAGGAATTGACCAAGGCAAGAGCACAGAATATTGCGCTGGTCGTTGACGGTGACAAGGCTGCCGCAAACTCTATCCGTGAGATTATTGGCGACGTTGCAAAGAACCAGGTATTTGAGGAGGTTCTTTACATCAAGGGCGGACTTCCGATCATTGGCGGTTCTGTCAAGCCTGAGGAGCGCACCGAGATCATCGCGTGGGTTGACCGTGTGATTGCAAACCTGAAATAAAAAATACGGGAAGCATTCCAAATGGAGTGCTTCCCTTTTTTTGTTGAACTTAATCGTATAGCTTTGCCCATCTGCGTTTTTTCAAGAGCTGATAGACCACAACAAAAGCTAAAACTCCAAGGATTGCGCCGCAACCAATGTAAATGCCTCTTCCAATGCTACTCTTAGCTTTGAGCTCTTCCCAAAGAACGTTCATCATAGAAAGTGCATCAGCCGAAAGGTTCAAATAAGCTTGCGACGGCACCTCGTGTGCCTGCTCATAAAGAATCGAAATGGCGTCCTCATGAACCTCTGCCATTGCCTCGTGATATTCGGGATCCGCTACCACCGTTGTCACAGGAGATGCGTAATAGGTATACAACGCGTTTGCCATTGCAATATCGTGTGAGCACATAAAGTTGATGTAATGATGCGCCAGTTCCACATTCTGTGCATTTTTGGGAATGCACATTGCGTCAATATAACTATTGGTTCCCTCTTGCGGATAGAAGAACGCAAGGTCGGAGTTGTTTTCGTACATAGAGAGATAATCTCCTGCGTAGTAGGCAGCAATTGCTGCAGAGCCGCTTTGCATCTTGTTGAAGATCTCGTCCATAACGTAGCCTTGAACGATCTGTTTTTGGAGCAAAAGCTCCTCAAGCGCAAGTCTCCATTGGGACTCGTCTTCGTTGTTGACGTCAAGCTTTAATTTGTACTGCGCCGTACCAAAGGCATCACGGCTATTGTTGAATTGCAGAATGTCTCCCTTGTACTGCTCATCCCACATCAGATCCCAGCTACCCAGCTGCTCGTCGTTTTCGTCGACGATCGAGGTGTTGTAGATCACACCGATCATGCCGTAAAAATATGGGATAGAATACTGCTCATCGGAGGAACATTCATAATAGATGTTCTCTCCCTTGAACTCATCATCGATGAATTCGTAATTGGGGATCAGATCCATATTCAAAGGCTGGAGCAGATCCTCGGAGATCATTCGCTCGATCATATAATCGGAGGGAATGATCACGTCGTATGCTGCAGAGCCGCTACTGACCTTCGCATACATGCTTTCGTTGCTTGCAAAGGTGGAATAGTTGACCTTGACGTTTTTACCGAGCACTTCCCTACAATACTTTTCAAATTCCGCATTGGTATCGACACTATCGTCCGAGCCGTCGGAAATGTATTCGCCCCAGTTGTAAACGTAGAGCGTCAATTCCTGATTCTCAGGCTTGCAGGAGGTAAGCAGACTCATGGAAAGGACTGCCAAAAGGCAGAAGGCAATAAAAGAACGAACGGTATGCTTCATCTCATTTGCCTCCCTTCATCACGGCGCCCATCGCCTTTTTGCGTGCGCGATGCTCGCCCATTGAGCCTGCTACGTTGACCGCAATCAAGAGCAGAAGAATGGAAACGATCATCAAAGTGCAAAGCGCGTACATACTGAATTTGACCTCGTGTGCCGTTTGCGTATAAATGTAAAGCGGCAAGGTCTTATAGTCGGGAGAGCTGACAAAGTGGCTGATGACAAAGTCATCGAGTGAGAGCGTAAAGCTCATCATCAAGCCGGAAACAACACCCGGCATAATAGACGGAAGCTCCACGCGGAAAAAGGTCTGCAACGGAGTGCATCCAAGGTCCAGTGCAGCCTCGGTAAGGTTGCGATCCATCTGTCGGAATTTCGGCAATACCTGCAGGATTACGTACGGCAGGTTAAAGGTGGTGTGTGCAATCAGCATCGTCCAAAAGCCGAGCGAATTTCCAATCTTCAACAGCGTACCAATGCCAACGAACAGAAGCATCATCGACACACCGGTCACGATATCCGGATTCATCATCGGGATATTCGCCACCGATTCCATAGCTTTACTATAATACTTGTTCTTTGCACGCGAAATACTGAACGCCGCCAGTGTTCCGAGTACGGTTGCGATCAGCGAGGAGCAGACCGCAAGGATCAGCGAATTCTTCAGCGCGACCAATGCCTCCTCATCGGAAAAGAGCTCCTGGTACCAATACAGCGTAAAATTACTGAACGAGCTTAAATTTCCCGATTCATTGAAGGAAAACAGAATCACGATCAGAATCGGTGCATAGAGGATCAAAAAGACCAATCCTATGTAAAACTTTGAGAGGAATTTCATACGATAATATCCTCCCCACTATCCGAAAATTTGTTCATCACCGCAAGGGAGATCAAAATCAGGATCATCATCACCAAAGAGATCGCGGCACCCGTATGGTAAGTCACCGCATTCTGGAACTGACGCTCAATGGTGTCACCCAACAGATCAAACACGCCTCCGCCAAGCTTTTGTGAGATGTAGAAGGTGCTGATAGAAGGAACGAAGACCATAGTCACACCGGAAATGACGCCCGGCATGGTGAGCGGAAAGATGACCTTGGAAAGGATCTGTCGGCTGTTACAGCCAAGGTCTGCAGCCGCCTCCACGTAACGCTTATCCAGCTTTGTCATGGAGGTAAAGATCGGTAGCACCATATACGGCAAAAAGTCGTAGATCATACCAAGGATAACAGCTCCCTCTGTACCGATAAAGGTCAATTTGGAAAAACCGAGATTGGTCAAAAAGGTACTGATCAATCCTCCGTTATCCAAAAGTGCCATGAGGGAGTAGGTGCGGATCAAAAGACTGATCCACATAGGGAGCATCAGGAGCACCGTTAAAATATTGCGCGCGCGCTCCGACATTCTCGACATGCAATACGCCAAAGGATAGCCGATCAAAAGGCAGATCACGGTGGCAATCAAAGCAAAGCCGAGTGAAATACCAAAGGTATTGGAATAGGCAGAAAGCGAGAGAATATTTTCAAACGTAAACTTCCCTTCCGGATTGGTAAAAGCAAAATACAGCACCACGAGCAAGGGGCCGATGATGAACATAGAAGCCCAAAAGACGTACGGTGCCGCCGCAATCTTTTCAAAAATTGATTTCTTTTTCATTCCGCTTCGACTTCCTCCGTTACATCAGAAAGCTTATCCAGCTCATCACTAAAGGAAGAATAGTCACCAAACATACCGGAAAATTCGGATTTTTTCATGATATGGAAGGCATCGGGATCAATTGAAAGTCCAATGGTCTCCCCCTCTGCCACAAAATCCGTGGTTTGGATCATCCATTTAAAGCCCTTGACGTCCACAATGATCTCGTAGTGCACACCCTTAAAGGTAACACCCGTAACGAGTCCGCACAGCATACCCTTTTCGGGGGCAACGACGTCCACGTCCTCGGGACGGATGACAACGTCAACAGGCTCGTTTGCATCAAATCCACCGTCCACGCAATCAAAGGTATGTCCTGCAAGCTTGACACGGTAATCTGCCAGCATTACACCGTCAACGATGTTGGATTCTCCGATAAAGTCTGCGACAAAGGCGTTTACCGGCTCGTTGTAGATGTCCGTGGGGGTTCCGATCTGCTGGATCTTTCCGTGCGCCATAACGACGACCGTATCAGACATAGAGAGTGCCTCTTCCTGGTCGTGCGTTACGTAAATAAAGGTGATGCCCGTTTGGTGTTGAATGTTTTTCAATTCATTCTGCATGTCCTTTCTCAGCTTCAGATCCAGAGCTGCCAAAGGCTCGTCCAAAAGGAGCACCTTGGGCTGGTTGACCAGCGCACGCGCAATTGCAACTCTTTGTTGCTGCCCACCCGAAAGAGTGTTGACGCGGCGGCGCTCAAAGCCCTTGAGGTTGACCAAAGCAAGCATTTCCTTGACCTTGGTCTTGATTTGCTCATCCGAGCATTTTTGAATTCGTAAGCCAAATGCAATGTTGTCAAACACGTTTAAATGAGGAAAAAGCGCATATCGTTGAAATACGGTATTTACCTGCCTTTGATACGGCGGGAGATCGTTGCAACGTTTTCCGTCAAAAAAGACATCCCCTTCGTCCGGCGTTTCAAATCCGCCGATGATACGAAGCGTTGTGGTTTTACCGCAGCCCGAAGGTCCCAAAAGGGTCATAAACTCCTTATCGTGGATCTCCAGATCGATGTGATCGAGAATGGTTTCTCCGTCAAAAGACTTCGAGATTCCATCCAGCCGGATTAGCACATTTTTGTTCATTCCGCATAAATACTCCTTTAAAATAAAAAATAAAAAAATATTCATGGAACAAAACGGACACCTCTGTCCGCTGCCGGAACAAGGCTTTGAATGGCTGAAAATTTCAAAGCTTTGTTAGCCCGACACTCTGACCATAAACTTACAGTGTATATTGTAACAGATTACCGATGAAAATGCAATAGATTTGAAAAAATAATTCCTCAATTTTTTTCAAATTTCGGCAAAATATCAGTCAATTCTGCAACGACGCTCTCCTTGTAAAAAGGATTCGATGTTTTTTGCGATCTCGCCAAGCAAACGGACGCGTGTTTCATACCCTCCCCAAGCCATGTGAGGAGTGAGAAGAACGTTTGGCATATGCAGGATCGATTCAAACGGATGCCCCTTTGGCAACGGTTCAGCACTGTAAACGTCAACGCCAAGGCCTGCGATGCTTCCCTCTTTTACGGCGTTTGCCAGGGCGGCTTCGTCCGTAACGGCACCTCTTGCCACGTTGATGACGATGGCGTCACGCTTCAGCATGGCGATGTGCGCCTCGTCCAACAGGTTCTTCGTATCGGCATTCAGCGGCACGTGGAGTGAAAGAATGTCCGATTCACGGCAGATGGTGTCAAAATCCACACATTCCCAACCGTCAATAGGGGTACGCTTATTGACCAGCACCCGACAGCCCAACGCCTGTGCCACACGCCCAACCTGCTGACCGATATTGCCAAAGCCTACGATGCCCCAGGTCTTGCCCGCAACCTCGTGATACACGGGAGTCAAACAATTTGCAATACCGCGCTTGGTGTACTCTCCGCTTCTGACAAAAGAGGTATATTCCCCAAGGTGCGTGCAGAGTGCCAGTGCCATGGTGATTGTTACCTGGGAGACACACTGTGTAGAATATCCCACCACGTTGCATACGGCAATTCCGTGTGCATGACAATACTCCAGATCCACGTTGTCAAATCCCGTTGCCGCAATGCAGATCAGCTTCAGATGTTGTAAAGACGGCAGATTGGTAGCGTTCAACTTATATTTATTGATGATCAATACGTCGGCATCCTCTGCGTGCTCCATAAAGCTTTCTTTACAGGTGGAAGCGTAAACCACAACCTCACCGAATTGCTCAAAAGCACCGTAGGATAGATCTTCTCCAAGCGTTGCCGCATCAAGTAACACAATTTTCATCGTTTTTCCTCCGTTTCCATTGCCGAAAAAGCACTTTTTCGGTCCTCTTACGCTATATTATACATGAAAAATGCAATTTCGTCAATAAAAAAACACCATTTTATAAGAATTTGAAAAAAACACTTGAAAAAAAGCAAATTATCATATATAATATAAGTGGTATATTAGTTGTATCGTATCGAAAGGAGGAAGTGCTATGAATTCCGAGAAATCAATCTCCCCCTCACAAGAAGAAACAGCCGACGCAAAAACAGTTTTACAAGAGGTCTACAATGCGCTGAACGAAAAGGGCTATAACCCCATCGGACAAATTGTCGGATACCTGCTCTCTGAGGATCCTACTTACATCACAAACTGCAACAATGCACGCGCATTGATTCGAAAGATCGACCGCGACGCCTTGATGTGCGAGCTGGTAAAATGCTATCTGGACTTGGAATGATCATATGACTGCGTTGGAATATATCTCTTTACAAACCGAAAAGACCGCAATGACGTCCGAGGCAAATATTATTTGCCTCGGAAATTTTGACGGTGTTCACATGGCACATCGCACGCTTTTGAAGGAAGCAAAAAGACTGCAAAAGGACCGCTTTCCAAACGCTTCCTGCGGCGTTTTTTGCTTTCGACAGCCCTCCTCCGACTTTTTATACGAACAACCTCCGCGTCATTTATGCACCTTGGAACAAAAGCTTGCACGTTTTGCCGAGGAAGGAATGGAGTTCGCCATTTTGGCGGATTTTCAGGCTCTGCAAGACGTATCGCCCGAGAATTTTGTCACGGACGTGCTCCAAAGCCAATGCGGCTGTGTGGCGGCTGTATGCGGCTACAATTACCGCTTTGGAAAACGTGGCGTAGGAACGCCCGAGCTGCTCTCCTCCCTTTTACCGGGTGCAGTAAGCGTACAACCTGAAATCCGTTTTAACGGGTCTCCTGTCAGCTCCACAAGAATCCGCACCCTTTTAGCGCAGGGTGAAATTGAGGAGGCAAACCGACTATTGATGCTTCCCTATTCCATTACCGCAGAGGTCGTGCACGGTAAAAAGCTTGGTCGTCGCCTTGGCACGCCGACGTTAAATCAAAGCATTCCAACGGACATGCAGATCCCACGCGCAGGCGTTTACGTCACCGACGTTATCATTGATGGCAAATACTATCGCGGTGTGACCAATATTGGCACACACCCCACCGTGGATGCCGCCGCTCCGCTCAATTGCGAAACCTACCTGCTGGATTTTTGCGGCGACCTTTACGGCAAAGCGGCAACTGTTCATTTTTTACACTTTATTCGTCCCGAACAACGCTTTGACAGCGTGGAACAGCTAAGACTGCAGATTGAAGCGGACGTAACCGTTGCCAAAAGCCTTCCGCTTCACTGATCTATTATTACTGAAAGGAGAACAATATGAAGCAAAGAATTCAACTCAACCGCTTGACCGGTATTGCTTTGTCTCTTGTTTTCCTTTTTTTGTGTCTGCCGTTTGCAGCTTCTGCAGAAGAGCCCACTCCCCCCTCCATGGAAGAGGCAACATCCGTTTGGTTTTCACATATAGAATCCGACCGCTTGATCTGTTCTAAGGAAGCGGATGCAAACGTCGGTGCGGGATCTTCCGTCAAGGTGATGGCAGGGCTGCTCTTTTGCGAGCTTTTACAGGGATATCTTTTAGAAGAAGTCTATATCACAGACGCACTTTTGGAGTTCGTCCCTCCAACCCCCGGCAGAAGCCTGCACGTTGAGGCAGGCGACGTGGTAACGGTCCAACAGCTCCTTTACGCCGCCATTTGCGGAAGCTATAACGACGTCTTTTACATTCTTGCGACTTACACATCCGGCTCTCTTGATGCTTTTTTGACCCTGATGAATGAGCGTGCCGTTGAGCTTGGTGTTTCACAAACCACCTTCATGGACGTTACAGGCATTCTGGACGGCTCACGCACCACCGCCGCAGATATGGCAAAAATCGCGATGAGTGCTTATCAAAACGCTTTGTATATGGAGCTCTCCTCCACGGTCTCCTTCCCCTTCTCTTCCCAAAAGCTGAGTAAGAACGTATATAATCGCAATGCGCTTGTATGTCAATATGAAACGCAAAAATACTACCACAAATACTGCCGTGGTATCAGCGCAGGAACAACCACAAAGGACGGGAACTGTGTGATCACAGTCTCAGAGTACGAGGGCGAGCGCTATTTGTGCGTGGTACTTGGTGGAAAAGAGATCGACAATATCGAATACGGCTACCGCGTGGCAACGCGCCTGATCGATTGGGTCTATGACACCTACACGTATATGGAGGTCATGTCTCCCAACACTACCGTTTGTACCATTCCCGTAACCGTATCGGATATGACGACGGAGGTGTCCGTCTACGCCAAGGAATCGCTTTACGCATACCTTCCTCGTGGTGTAGAAATTGG
Source organism: Clostridia bacterium (assembly GCA_017453305.1). Taxonomy (GTDB): domain Bacteria; phylum Bacillota; class Clostridia; order Oscillospirales; family CAG-272; genus UMGS1865. The sequence continues at coordinate 52,345 of JAFTKJ010000038.1, read as the reverse complement.
CAAAGAGATCACCTACAGCATTCGTTTGAACCAAACGGAGCTGGAGGCACCCGTACAAAAGAATCAGTTTGTCGGATACGTTGCCGTGCTGTATGATGATCGCGTGCTTGGTACAGTTCCACTCTACACCGCCGATGAAGCCGTAAGAAGCTCGGTGATCAGTAGCTTGAAGGTGATCTCCTCCTGGAGCAAAAACCGCGCGATCCGCGCAGGCGTGATCTTTTTTGTGGTTGCGGTCGCCGCCTATCTGACCGTGGAATACGTTTTGTATCGGCGACGCAGAAACAAATGGGATCGCTACTTCAGCAACAAGGTAGAACTCCCGGACCATATGAGAACGCAATCCCGAAGCCGAAACGACCGCTCGGGACGCCGATAAAAAGAATACCGCAAGCCATGTGTTCGGCTTGCGGTTTTCTTTTTTATTAAGAAATCTTCTTTTCCAAATTGGCACGAATGGCTTGAATAAACTCACGGGAGTTGACCGCGGTGGTCTTGGTTCCGGGAATCACAAGACCTACCAGATCCTTGGTCATCGTACCTTGGTTCAGCGTATCGATGCACGCCTCCTCCAATGCGTCCGCAAAGGAAACAAGAGCGTCAAGGCCGTCCAATTCGCCTCTCTTGCGCAATGCACCGCTCCAAGCATAAATGGTTGCCATGGGGTTTGTGGAGGTCTCCTCTCCCTTGAGATAGCGGTAGTAGTGGCGCGTGACCGTGCCGTGTGCCGCCTCGTACTCATACTTTCCGTCGGGAGATACCAGCACAGAGGTCATCATAGCAAGAGAACCAAATGCGGTGGATACCATGTCACTCATTACGTCACCGTCGTAGTTTTTGCAAGCCCAGATAAAACCGCCTTCACTGCGAATGACACGTGCTACCGCATCGTCGATCAGGGTGTAGAAATACGTGATGCCTGCCTCTTCGAATTTCTCCTTGTAGTCGGTATCGTAAATTTCTTGGAAGATCAGCTTAAAGGTTTGATCGTATTGTTTGGAAATGGTATCCTTTGCCGAGAACCACAGATCCTGCTTGGTGTTCAGCGCATATTGGAAGCAGGAATGCGCAAAGGAGCGAATGGAATTATCCTTATTGTAGCTTCCCTGCAAAACGCCGGAGCATTCAAAATCGTAGATCGTTTCACGGAAGGTTTCCTTGCCGTCCTTGTCGATAAATACCAGCTCCGCCTTCCCTTCGGTGGGAACGCGATATTCGGTTGCCTTGTAGATGTCACCGTATGCGTGACGCGCAATGGTAATGGGCTTGTTCCAGGTACGTACAGCGGGACGGATGGAGTCGATCAGAATAGGCGCGCGGAATACCGTTCCGTCCAGAATGGCACGAATGGTACCGTTGGGGCTCTTCCACATTTCGGAAAGGTTATACTCCTCTACACGTTGCTTGTTTGGAGTAATGGTTGCGCACTTGACCGCAACGCCGTACTTTTGGGTAGCGTATGCGGAATCAAAGGTGACTTGATCCTTGGTCTTTTCACGTTCGGGGAGACCGAGATCGTAGTATTCGGTCTTTAAATCGACGAACGGAAGGATCAATTCATCCTTGATCATTTTCCAAAGGATTCTTGTCATTTCGTCGCCGTCCATTTCGACCAGCGGCGTTTTCATAGCAATTTTATTCATATTTTGTACCTCAAAGCATTGGATGTCTCAAATTTGTTCTTTTGTGTAAGCCAGCAGGCTTCCGGCCTTCAAAATCGCCTTTTGTCGCTCGGTAAAGGCGCAGGTCAAAGGAATATCCATTCCGGTGGTCTCGTTATGCAGGATCATTTCGCCATTGTCCATGCCTGCCCAAACACCTGAAATAGAGAGTGTATCTCCCTGCGTGACCTTATCGTAATCCTCGGCATTTTTGAAAGTCAGGGGCATAATACCTGCATTGATCAGATTTGCAACGTGGATGCGCGCAAAGCTCTTGGTGATGACGACACGTACGCCGAGATAGAGCGGAACGAGCGCCGCATGCTCACGAGACGAGCCCTGACCGTAGTTCGCGCCGCCGACGATGATGCTCTTTCCTGCCGCTTGTGCGCGTTCGGGGAAGGTTTTATCGCAAACACCGAAGCAGTATTGAGACAGATACGGAATGTTGGAACGATACGGCAAAATCTTTGCGCCTGCAGGCATAATGTGGTCGGTGGTAATGTTATCCCCTACCTTGAGCACAAGCTCTGCACGGATGGAATCATCCTGCGGATAGCTTTCGGGGAACTTTTTGATGTTAGGACCGCGCAAAATCTCCAATTCCTTTGCTTCGGTTGCATCTGCGGGCGGAATGATGGCGCTGTCGTCGATGCGGAAGGCATCGGGCATTTTGATTTCAGGCATCTCCCCCAAAAGGATCGGATCAGTGATCTCACCCGTCAATGCCGCCGCAACGGCGGTCTCGGGAGAAACAAGGTAGACCTTTGCATCTGCCGTTCCGCTTCTGCCCTCAAAGTTGCGGTTGAAGGTACGCAGGCTGACACCCGCGGAGTTGGGCGAAAAGCCCATACCGATGCAGGGACCGCACGCACATTCCAAAAGGCGTGCGCCGGAAGCCAGAATATCGGTCAGCGCGCCGCAATCCGCAAGCATGGCAAGCACCTGCTTGGAGCCGGGAGAAATGGAGAGGCTGACGTCGGGGCTTATGGTCTTGCCCTTCAGAAGTGCCGCCACCTTAAGCATATCAAGCAGCGAGGAGTTGGTGCAAGAACCGATGCAGACCTGGTTGACCTTAGTTCCCTTTAAGCTATCGACAGACACGACGTTATCGGGCATATGAGGACAAGCAATGAGGGGCTTGAGGGTGGAAAGATCAATGTCGATGACTCTGTCATATTCCGCGTCGGGATCACTGGCAAGAGCGACGTAATCCGCCTCTCTGCCCTCTGCTTTTAGGAATGCACGCGTGATCTCATCAGAGGGGAAAATCGAAGTGGTGGCGCCAAGCTCGGTTCCCATATTGGTAATAGTCGCTCTTTCGGGAACAGAAAGCGTCTGAATGCCTTCTCCGCCCCACTCAATGATGTATCCGACGCCGCCCTTGACGGAAAGGATGCGCAAGATTTCAAGGCTGACGTCCTTCGCCGTAACAAAGGGACGAAGCTTACCCGTAAGGTTGACCTTGATCATTTTGGGCATGGTGATGTAATACGCACCGCCGCCCATAGCGACCGCAACGTCAAGTCCGCCCGCGCCAAACGCAAGCATGCCAATTCCTCCTCCCGTAGGGGTGTGGCTGTCGGATCCAATCAGGGTTTTTCCGGGAATGCCGAAGCGCTCCAGATGCACCTGATGGCAAATACCGTTTCCGGGACGGGAAAAATAAATACCGTGCTTTTTTGCAATGGATTGGATAAAGCGATGGTCGTCGGCATTCTCAAAGCCGGATTGCAACGTGTTGTGATCGATGTACGCTACGCTTCTTTCGGTGCGGACGCGATCGATGCCCATGGACTCAAATTCGAGATACGCCATGGTACCCGTTGCATCCTGTGTCAGCGTTTGATCAATTCTGAGTGCGACCTCACTGCCGGGTGTCATTTCACCCGAGAGCAGGTGCGCCTTGATGATTTTTTGTGCAATGGTAAGTCCCATGTTACAGTACCTCTTTTTTTAGGATATGTTTGGCTGCATTTGTAATGTGCTCAACCGTATATTTTTCGGCAAGCTCTGCATTTCCGGCTTCAATCGCCTCGAAAATGGCACGATGCTCACGTGCAGATTGCTGTGCGCGAGCGTTGTTTTCTACCGATGCCTTGCGGTATTTTTGCACCTTTTTGTGCAACGGCATCAAGGTATCGTACAGCACCGAGCTTCCGCAAAAGCGGTAGATCAGCTGATGGAATTTACTGTCCATCGTTTTGATGCGGTCGGGGTCCTGCTTGTTGACGTAAAATTCCTGCAGTTCCAGGGTCTCACGCAGCTCGGCAAGCTCTTCTTTTGTGATCCGCTTTGTAGCGTTATAGGAGGAAAGCCCCTCAATGCGCATGCGGATTGCAAAGATATCCTCCAGATCCTGCTCGGTCACTCCAAGAATCAAAATACCTCGGGGTGTGCTTTCAATAATATGCTCCTGCTCCAAGCGGTTCAGTGCCTCGCGCACGGGCGTGCGGCTGACGCCGAGATCGGTAACAAGCTTCAGCTCGGTCAACACCTCACCGCGTTGATATACTCCCGTCAGAATATCGCTCTCCAAGCGTTCAAACACCTGCTCTGCCAGGGAGATTGTCTTATGCTCTAACATGAATGATATCCTCCTTTACAGACGTTGAAAGCGCTTGCCGGAAAGCTCTTCGATCTTCTCTTCCAGCTCACTTGTAGAAAGTGCGGTCTGTCTGCCGCCCTCGTATTCTGCATCGATCCACTCTTTAACGGCAATAACGAGCGGATCCTTTTTTGTAACAGCCTCGCCGGCGTCGAGGCGATAATTTTCGTTGATCCAATATGCAATGCCTGCAAGACCGGATGCTTTCCCAAGCAGAACGGTGGCACTGCGATTGAGGATCTTTTTGGTATCAAAGATATTGTAGATCTCCTCGTCCTTCAGAAGTCCGTCAGCGTGGATGCCTGCGCGTGTGACGTTGAAGTTTTTGCCAACGAAGGGGGTCATAGGCGGGATTTCGTAGCCAATCTCGCGTGCAAAATACTCTGCGATATCCGTAATGGCGGTGGGATCCATACCGTCAAAGGAGCCTCGCAAGGAAGCGTACTCAAATACCATTGCCTCCAAGGGGACGTTGCCCGTACGCTCGCCAATACCAAGGAGCGAGCAGTTGACGCCGGATGCACCGTAGAGCCATGCGGTGGTTGCATTGGTAACAGACTTATAAAAATCGTTGTGTCCGTGCCACTCCAGCATTTCGCTTGGAACCTCGGAATAGTGCTGCAAGCCGTAAATAATGCCCGGAACGCTGCGCGGAATGGCAACCTCGGGATACGGAATACCGTAGCCCATGGTATCGCAGGCGCGGATACGTACGGGAATATTCGCTTGCTTGGAGAGCTTCATCAGCTCGTTGACAAACGGTACTACAAAGCCGTAAAAATCGGCGCGCGTAATATCCTCTAAGTGGCATCTTGGCATAACACCGGCTTCAAACGCATCGCAAACGGTTTGCAGGTAGTATTCCATGCATTGCTTGCGCGTCATTTTCATCTTTTTGAAGATATGATAGTCACTGCAAGAAACGAGGATACCCGTTTCGCGAATGCCGAGATCCTTGACCAACTTAAAATCCTCGCGGCTGGCGCGGATCCATGTGGTAATTTCTGGGAAACGCAGACCAAGCTCCTGGCATTTTTGCAGAGCCTCACGATCCTTTTGACTGTATACAAAAAATTCGGTTTGTCGAATGATACCGAACGGACCGCTCAGGCGCGACATCAGCTTGAACAGATCGACGATCTGCTTGACGCTGTACGGCTCGACCGACTGCTGACCGTCACGGAAGGAGGTGTCAGTGATCCAGATATCCTGCGGCATGCCAATTGGCACACGGCGGTGGTTGAAGGCAATGCGCGGCACGTCGGTGTACGGATACACCTCGCGGTACAAGTTCGGTTCTTCAACGTCCTGAAGCGAGTATTTATAAGTGCTTTGTTCCAGCAAATTTGTTTTGGAAGAAATTTCTAACATAACATCGATTCCTTTCCTTGTATCAGTGTATACAATTATACAACACTTATTCGCGTTTGTCAATACATTGTACTAAAATTAAAGAATTATTTTAAAAAAACAGAACGGAGAGCTGGCAGTCCGTTCTGTTAGTTTTATTTTTTGCGACTCTTTCGTCTAAATAATGTTGCATCTCCGTAAGCAGGCCAGTATTTTTTCTCGGAATCCGGAATGATATAAATTGGTTGATAATCATCACAAAGATCCCAAGATGAACATTCACCAGATTGCTGGTGTCTGCAATTCCTACATGCTTTTTCTTTTTCAGTATTTGCTGGACTTTCCTTTAATTCAGTTATTTTCGGCGTAGGGATTAAATTTGTTTGATTTTCCGAGCGTTTCAAATTTTTGTTATCACAAACGGCTTTCTCACTTTCCGCATTCGCCAACAATGAAGTAATTAGATCCTTATAGGTTGGCGGAGGCTCCGGGAGCGGCGCGCCCTCTCCGTCCCAAATAGGGAGAGATTCGTTTGTATTCGCTTGTTGTGAACGGCTCTTGCGTTCAAAATCAAATACTGCTCTGCCGTTTTCCAGCTTGAGTGCGGCGTCAAAGGTCTTTTTGGTCTTTGCGGAAACAAAACCTTGAATGACGGCGGTCTTCCCGGTTTCGGTCAACAGACGCAAGTTGGCAACCGAGATCACGCGGTCACAAATGGTGATATTCACCGAGAACTTGCATCCGTCCTTGTATCCCGTACAGCCATAGAAGGTGCGGAAGCGCTTCATATCCTTTCCGCAAAGCGGACATTTTGCCACCACGTCGCCAAAAAAGCCCGTTTCGCTGTCAAGCGCGAGGTTTGCTTCTTCTTTTTTGGCAAAGACCTCGGCAATCTCCTCCTCAGCAAGGTGGACGCTGTCCATGACCTCCATGGTGCCGCGATACACCTTTTTGAGTGCTTGTCCAAGCTGTGACGTCTTGTATTTATCCATGGTGATATGCATTTGCGTGAGAGCTTCGATCAAAAACTCGCCGCCCGGCAGAATGGTATAAACGTCCTTTTTCAAATCGATATATCCGCTCTTGCGCGCATTATCGATAATTCCCGTTCTCGTTGCCTCGGTTCCCAGCTCCAGACCTTCAAAAATAGCCTTGTAGTCCTCGCTGTCGTCCCCCTCGCTTCCCTCCTCGGCTTCAAGGGCTTCTTTCGCTGCCTTTTTATCGTCCTTGAATGGATTTTTGAGGTAGTTGTTCAGCGTTTCTACGGTGTAGTGCTTGGGAGGCGTGGTCTCCTTTTCGGTGGGCTTGAAATTGATGTTGACCGAATCGCCCTTTTGCAGAGCGGGCAGGACTTTGTCCTTTTGCGTATAATCATCGTATTTCGTCCACCCCTTTTCCAGCATAACCATGCCTTTGAGGGTAAAGGTTTCAAGCTCTCCCACGGCAATGGTGATCTCGGTACGAGAAACAACGCAATCCTCAGCGCAAAATACGGCGATGAAGCGGCGGAAAACGGTGGAATAGACCTGCATTTCGCGCTCGTTGAGCTGTGTCTTGTTCGGAATTTTATAAGTCGGTGTCAGTGCGGAGTGGGACTCGATCTTGCTGTCGTCGAAGATCGTCTTGTTATCCTTGAATTTGACGGGATAGCCAAGCTTTGCACACCCCGAAAGGATCTGCTTGATCTTATCCTTTTCCGCCGTTGCAAGATACTCGGAGTTGGTACGCGGATAGGTCAAGTATCCCTTTTCGTAAAGCCCCTGCACGATATCAAGGCTCTCCTGCATGGACATTTTGTATTTTTTGCTCAGCGCATTTTGCAGCTTGGAGAGTGAATAAAGCTTGCCCGCAAAGAGCGTATCCTTTTTGTTCTTCACTCCCGTGACCACAGCACCCGTGCGATTGTACAGTGCGCAGGTCTGCAACGCCTTTTCCAACTCGTCTTGTTCAAATTTGTGCTTTGATAGCAGCTCAACGATCTCGCCGTTGGTAGCCTCACGGCTGAGCATAGCAAAGTATTTTCCCGGCACAAAATTGCGAATGGACATGTCGCGATCGTAGATCGCTTTGACAATGGGGACGATCACGCGACCGACACGCAGCAGCGTTCCCGTCTTTAAGGTCGCATAACGTGTCAGATTGACGCCGTAGAGCCAATCGATGTAGGTTCTTGCAAAGCCCTCGGAGGCAAGGCGATCGTATTCCTGCTCGTCCTTCATTTCCTGCAACGCCTTTTGCACAGTCTGTGCCGTTTGGTCGGGGAGCCATAGGCGTTTTAAGGCCTTGGGTTGCTCCAGGGCGTGATCGATGCACAAACGCACGATGATCTCTCCTTCGCGGTCTGCGTCTCCCGCGTTGACGATGGTATCCACGTCGGGACGGTTACAAAGGGAGCGAATGATTGCAAATTGACGTTCCACGCCGCCATCGACCTGCTTATCGGCGCCGCGGCGCAATTCAAAGCGGAAATTTTGCGGAAAGCACGGAAGATTGTTCATGCTCCAGCGCGTAGTTCCATCCGGCTGAGGAGAATAATATTCAATATCGCACAGCGAAAAGAGGTGTCCGAACGCCCACGTAACCAGGTATCCTTCCCCCTCCAAATATCCTTGCCGCCGCTGCAGCTTTCCGATGCTGTCTGCAATATTTCGTGCAAGACTCGGCTTTTCTGCGATGATTAAAATCATAATTGCTCCTTTTAGATTGAAAGTGCCGCAGCTTTGCCACGATTGGCGCAAAGCTACGGCACCTTAATGTATCGGTTTTAATCAGATATACTTACGAACGGTTTCGGAAGCCTCTTCAACAGGCATAGAAACGGTCATGGTAAGGTTGATGTTGATCTTTTCAAGCAAAGCATCCAGCTTGGTCAGCAGGTTGTCAAACGCAGCCATATCGCGCTGGCAGATTCTCAAAGTACCGTCAACAAACAGATCGGTAACGTCGTGATTGCTTGCAAGCATGCCTGCGATAAAGCCATACAGAGCGTTTGCATCGGTGATCATATATTCCTCAGAGTTGACAAGTCTTGCAGCGGGTTTGATATCGTATCTCAACTGGGCACCCTTTTCAACACAAACAACGTCGCCCTTGGTAACCTCAAGCGCACCGTTGACCAAATTGATCAAAGTCTTTGTTTTTCCGGTACCTTTTACGCCGATAATTAATTTTAACATGTTTTTTAACCTCCACAATTCAGGTTGGAAACGAAAATTCGTCTCCGTATTCACATTATAACAAATTTTGGAAATAAAGTCAAGACCTTTTTTGGATATTACGCAACTTTTTTTCACCAAAAACGATTAATTTTTGAGTCTTTCCTCCAAAGTCTGACGCATTTCCTCATATCCCGGCTTGCCCAAAAGTGCAAACATATTCTTTTTGTAGGATTCTACACCGGGTTGGTCGAAGGGATTGACGCCGAGCAGATAGCCGGAAATGGCGCACGCGAGCTCGAAGAAGTAGATCAACTCACCCAAAACGAATGCATCGCGGCGGTTCAGCTCGATCACGATGTTCGGCACGCCGCCGTCCACGTGTGCAAGGATGGTACCCTGCATTGCCTTCTTTTTGACCTCGTTCAGATCCATACCCGAGAGGAAGTTCAAGCCGTCGATATTTGCGGGATCGTTGGGGATCTCAAAAGAAGCGCCGGTATCGGCAACGTCGATCACCGTTTCAAAAATGGTGCGGTTTCCGTCCTGAATGAACTGCCCCAGGGAGTGAAGGTCGGTGGAGAAAATAACGGATGCGGGGAAAATGCCCTTTTGGTCCTTGCCCTCGCTCTCGCCGTACAATTGCTTCCACCACTCGCTGAACATTGCGGAGAACGGCTCATAGCTTGCCATGACCTCAATGCTCTTGCCCTTGCGGTAAAGAATGTTGCGGATTGCCGCATAACGGTAGCACGCGTTCTTGTTAATATCCGCATCCACATATGTATGGCTTGCGGAAGCGGCACCTGCCATCAATTGATCAATATCGATGCCTGCAACGGCAATGGGCAAAAGCCCGACTGCGGTGAGAACGGAAAAGCGTCCGCCAACGTCATCCGGAACAACAAAGGTTTCGTAGCCCGCGTCGGTAGAAAACTGCTTGAGCGTGCCGCGCGCCTTATCGGTGGTGACGAAGATGCGCTCCTTTGCGCCGTCCTTGCCGTACTTGTTTTCAAGCAAGGTGCGGAACACGCGGAAAGCAACGGCAGGCTCGGTGGTGGTACCCGACTTGGAAATAACGTTTACGCAAACGTCCTTGCCCTCACACAGCGCAATGACCTCGTTGAGTGCATCGGCGCTAATGGAGTTGCCTGCAAAATAAATGTCGGGGGTATCTTTTTTGAGATTGTTATACAAAGGTGACTTCAAAAACTCGATGACTGCACGTGCACCGAGATAAGAGCCACCGATGCCGATCACGATCAGAACATCGCAGCTTTTTCTGATTTTTTCTGCACAGACTTTAATGCGTGCAAACTCCTCTTTGCCGTAATTGTCGGGCAGATTGACCCAGCCCAAAAAGTCGTTGCCTGCGCCGTTTTTTTCGCGCAGGAGCTTTGCCGCAGTATTGATCTGCGACTGGATGTGAGTATACTCGTGAGAGGAGATAAAAGTAGAAACGTACTTATCGTTCAGTTTGATCGACATAGGAATAACCGTCCTTTGGTAAAAAAATTAACATTCCTATTATACAACATTTATTGTCGAATTACAAGTCTTTTTCCGAAAAAAATAATATTTCTTTACTTTTATATTTTGCGTGTTGCTATCCGATCTCTATTCTGTTCAAATTAACAAAAATTTTGCCAGCAGACGTCCGACAATCTCAAAAAGATTGATTCGATTCACCTGATCCTGAGCAGTGATTTCAATTTTTGCAAGCAGCTGTCCCCGACACTCAAACAAGATACTTCCGATAGGGTCACCCGTACGGATCGGTGCGGGCACGGCGTCCGGAAGCTCAATACTTTGCTTGACCTCTCCGATATCCGCCTTTGGAAGAACGATTGAAAAAGCAGGATAAACGCCGTTACAAAACGATACATTTCCGCCCGTGACGCGGATTGGTGCGGTCTTCCCTGCCTCTGCAGTATAAAGGTCAAAATTGGCAAATCCCCAATCCAAAAGCGCGGTTGCCTCAGCATTGCGCACGTCCCTTGACTCTGCGCCCATGATCACGCAGATCAAAGAAAAGCCGTTCCGCTCCGCCGTTGCGCTGACGCAAAAGCCTGCTGCGGACGTAGAACCGGTTTTAAGGCCCGTACAGCCACGATAAAAACGAACCAGCCGATTGGTGTTGGTCAATCCGAATGCGCCGTCACGGATGCTGTCCATCCACAAAGAGCTGTATTGCAGCACGGTTGGATGCGCGATCAGAGCACGCGACATCAGTGCGATATCCTTGGCACTGGTCAAATGATTTTCTACCGTATCGTCCAAGCCTGTGACGTTTTCAAAGTTGGTAGCACTCATGCCAAGTGTTTTTGCTTTTTGGTTCATTTTTGCCACAAAGGCATCCACACTCCCCCCAACATACTCCGCAAGGGCGACTGCCGCATCGTTGGCAGATGCAATGACCACACTTTTGAGCAGATCCTCAAGCGTCATCTGCTCCCCTTCCTTCAAGTAGACCTGTGAGCCTCCCATCGAAGCCGCATTTGCCGAAACAGAAACAACGTCGTCCAGATGTACCGTACCTGCGTCCACCGCCTCCATAATCAAAAGCAGCGTCATGATCTTGGTTACCGAAGCCGGCGGAAGTGCTTGCTCGGCGTTTTGCGCATAAAGGATCGCTCCCGTTGTCGCCTCCATCAAAATCGCACTTTTGCAATCCAGGTTCAAGGAGCCGTTTTCGATGCCGAGATCAGAGACCTCGGGTGCGGCGTTTTCAACCGTATGCGCCTCGGTTGCGGAGCAAGGGATTCCACCACCCTGCAGAAAAAGGACGGCTAACAAAATTGCCGTCAGCTGAAAGAAACGTTTTTTCACATTGCATCACCTCGTCACATCCTATGACGAAGAGACAGAAAATATGTTTTCAGGCAAAAAGGACGCCTGCAAAGCAGACGTCCTTTTGGAAAATTATTTCACTGAGAACTTATAAATGGTGGTATAATCGTACTTTTCACCCGGCTTGAGTACCGTGTCGGTAAAGTTGGAGTGGTTGATGGAGTCGGGCATTTTTTGGGTCTCCAGACAGAATGCCGACTGCACGCTTGCGGGATATCCGCCCTTAAGCGGCGACTCGATCTGATACATGAAGTTTCCGGAATAGAATTGGATGCAAGGCTGATTGGTATAGACCTGCATAAATCTTCCGCTGTTGGGTTCATAAGCCTCCACGCGAAGCACGGGCTCTTTGGTTTCGCCTCCGGTAAAGCAGAGGCAATGGTCATAGCCGCCGGCAAGCTTCATATCGTAGTTTTCAAGATCGAAATCCTGACCGATGGTCTTGGGCTCACGGAAATCGAAGGGCGTTCCCTCCACCGAGCGGATCTCACCCGTGGGGATCAGCTGATCGTCCGTGGGGATGTAAGTATCTGCATCAAACTGCATGACGTGATCAAAGATCTTGCCCGAAGCGTAGCCGCCAAGGTTAAAGTAAGCATGATTGGTCAAATTGACAATAGTGGTCTTGTCGGTGGTAGCCTCGTAATGCAGAGAGAGTGCGTTAGACTTGAGCAGCGTATAAGTAACGGTGACGTTGAGTGTGCCGGGATAGTTCTCGTCTCCGTCGGGAGATACGAGAGACACGATCAGCTTCGGCTCCTCGCCGTCCTCTGCACGAATGCTCCAGATCTTGTGAGAAAAGCCGACCTTACCGCCGTGGAGAGAGTTGCCGTTGTTGTTCTGATAGATCTGATAGGTCTTGCCGTCCAAGCGGAACTGACCCTTGCAGATACGGTTGCCGACTCTGCCGACCAATGCACCGAGATAACCGGGATTGAGCGCGTAGTCACGAAGGGCGTCGTAGCCTGCAACCACGTCAGCCATTCTGCCGAATTTATCGGGAACCTTAATTTCCATAATGGCACCGCCGAACTCGCAGATGCGAACGCTCATGCCTGCCTCGTTTTTCATCAGATAGCTGTAGACGTCCTTGCCGTCATCCATCGTACCGAAATAATGTTTTGTAATCATCTTTTACTCTCCTTCATAGCCGTTGGGATTCTTCTTCATCCAATTTGCAAGGTCGCGGCACATGTCGTCAATGTCATTTTCAGCCTTCCAGCCCAGTACCTCGTACGCCTTGGTAGGGTCTGCATAGCAGGTTGCAATGTCACCGGGGCGACGGTCGGTGATCTTATAATTCACCTTCAAGCCGGTTGCCTTTTCGTATGCTTTGACGATATCGAGCACCGAGTAGCCCGTTCCCGTACCGACGTTGAAATACTCAACCTCGTTGATCTTTTCCGCACGCTCCAATGCCTTCAGATGTGCCTTTGCCAGGTCAACCACGTGAATGTAATCACGCACACCCGTACCGTCGGGAGTGGGATAATCGTTGCCAAATACGGAAAGGTAAGGCAGCTGTCCCGCCGCAACCTTTGCCACGTAAGGCAACAGATTGTTCGGAATTCCTTTCGGATTTTCGCCAATCAAGCCGCTCTTATGCGCACCGATGGGGTTAAAGTAACGGAGAATAGAAACGCTCCACTCGTGATCCGCGACCCAAACGTCCTTGAGGATACGCTCGATCATCAGCTTGGTCTCTCCGTAGGGATTGGTGGTGGAAAGCTCGAAATCCTCGCGGATCGGCACCGTTTTGGGAGAGCCGTAAACTGTAGCAGAGGAGGAGAACACGATGTTCTTGGCGTTGTATTTGCTCATCAGGTCTACCAGGTTGAGGGTGCTCAACAAATTGTTGTAGTAGTAGAGCCCCGGCTTTGCAACCGACTCACCAACCGCCTTCAGTCCTGCAAAGTGAATTGCAGAGGTGATCTCCGGGTTTTCAACAAATACCTGCTCCAGCGCCACCTTGTCGCAAAGATCCACCTCATAGGTGCGAAAATCCTTGCCCGTGATCTCCTTGATGCGCTCAATTGCGCGAGGAGAGCTGTTGCAGTAATTGTCAACGATGACGATATCGTAGCCTGCGTTCAAAAATTCAACTGCTGTGTGGGAGCCGATAAAGCCTGCTCCGCCTGTAATCAAAATAGACATTCTTTTTTCCTCTCACCAAATATAACTGTTAATTCCAAAGATTTTCGGGATATTCCCCGCCTTCGATCAGTGCGCGAATGGAAGCCTTGACACGTTCCTTATCCTCGGGATAGGTCACGCCCTGCCAGATGGATGAGGTGGGATACACCTTGACGTCACATACGCCGCTGAGCTGCTGATCGTTGACTGCGGATGGCAAATAAAACTCTGCCTTTAAGGGATTTTGACCGATTCCGTTCAAGAACGTGCACAAGCCCTCCTCCAATTTGTCGAAGATCTCGGGTGTAAAGCCCCAGCAGTTCATTGAGACGATGGTATCGAAGGAAAGATCCGTCCAGCTCTCGCCGTCATCGTTGAGATATGCCGCACAATTCTCTTTTTTCATGATCTTTGTGCGCTCGGTCACACTTTTCAGCATGCCGTTTTCGTCCACCACGCACTCACCGCGCGAAACGGTGCCGTTTTCGGTCAAGGTGTTTCCAAGGGCAAAGCCCACCATGCAATGATGCGCCACGCCGCCCTCTGCCTTTGCCGTTTTTAAATGCTTTGCAAGCTGAAGGAAGGTATCTCTGCCATAGAAATCATCTGCATTGATAACTGCGAAATTTTCTTTGACAACATCCTTTACGCAATAGATCGCGTGTCCCGTTCCCAGCGGCTTTGTGCGCTCCGGAGAAATGGAGTAGCCTGCGGGTAGATAGTCCAATTTTTGGAATGCATAGGAGACCTCGATCTTCTCTGCAATGCGGTTTCCGATCGTTTCGCGGAAGAGCTCCAGGTTCTCCTCTTTGATGATAAAGACGACCTTATCAAAGCCTGCGCGAATGGCATCGTAAATTGAAAAATCAATGATAAAATTTCCGGCGTCGGTCATAGGATCGAGCTGCTTGAGTCCTCCGTAGCGCGAGCCCATACCGGCGGCAAGAATCACCAACGTCATACTTGTTTTTCCTCCGTTGTATAAAACTAATTATATTATACACCAGATCTTGGAAAAAGTAAAGGGGGTTCATTAAATTTAAAGAGATTTTCTCCAAAATCAAAAAAGAGCTTTTTACCGAACCCCCAAAAGGGTGCTGACAGTAACGGGCTCGTAGCCACGCTCGAGGAGTGCCGGCAAAAGAATTTCCAGTGCCTCGGGCGTCTTGCTGTTTCTTCCGATATAATCGTGCATCAGAATGATATCTCCCGGCTGTACTCGATCCAGAACGCTGTGTACGATACGGTCTGTGCTTTTGTCCTCCCAATCGCGCGTGTCAAGACTCCACAATATCAGCATATAATCTTCCTCCTCCAAGCATGTCTCCACGTGCTGTGAAAGCGCGCCCTCGGGTGGGCGGAACAGATGCGGTCGGTATTCACAAAGCTCCTCCAGGGCATCCTCACACTTCCCCATCTCCACAAGCACGCTTTGGCGGTTCAAGGCGTTCACGTGGCGGTGGGAATAAGTGTGATTTCCCACCTCGTGCCCACCTGCAAGAACCGCACGCGCCGCATCGGGATAATTTTCGACGTTTTCACCAACCATAAAAAAGGTTGCCTTGACGTTGTATCGTTCCAGAATATCAAGGATCCTTGCGGTCAGATACGGGTGCGGACCGTCGTCAAAGGTGAGGGCAATGCGCATAGTATCGGTTTGGACCGAGCGATACGCCGTCACCTCTGCATGCGTAGGAAACGGAATTGCAAAGAAGATCACCGAAAGGATCATTCCGCACACAAGGACGTACTTAAGTCTCATTCTGCCTTTGCACATGTCAATTCGTCCAAAGTGCCAAAACGGTAGCCCTGCGCTTTCATTTCGCGGATTACCTCGTCAAGGATCTCTGCATTAGTTGCAGAGGTAGGATGCAGAAGGATCACCGCGCCGTTGTGGAGATTTTCCAGAATGATCCGCTTTGCCTTTTGGGGATCGGGCTGCTTTTCGTTATCCCAATCGGCATAGGCAAAGCTCCAAAAAATCGTCTTATATCCGTTCTTTTGCGCGCATTCCAAATTTTGTCGACTGAAGCACCCTTGTGCGGGGCGGTAGTAGCGCGGCATTTTTTCGCCGATATGCTCGGCGTACATCGCTTCAAGATCGGTCAGCTCCTTTAGAAAATCGGCATCCGAAAAACCTGCCATATTTTTGTGATGGACACTGTGATTGGCAACGATATGCCCCTCCTCAGCCATACGCTTGACCAGCGCTGTCTCGGTCTTGATGAGGTGTCCCAATACAAAGAATGCCGCCGTGACACCTTCTTCTTTCAACGTATCCAGCACACGTGCCACGTTACCGTTCTCATACCCTGCGTCAAAGGTTAGATACACCACCTTGTCCTCGTCGTCGGGGGAGGCGTGGCTGTGGTCGATATAATAACCGTCCAGTTTCTCCACAAAGGCGATATCGCGTCCTACCGTGGGCTGCACGTGATTTTTGACGTGCACGCAATACCAATGCAGTTCTCCTTTTTCTGCGGCTGCAGAAATGCAGGTAAATGATAAGATCTGTAAAAAACTCAATAAAAAAAGCACCGTTTTTTTCATCGCAAAACTCCTTTATCAAAGCATTTGATAACAGTGTTTCCGTTTTGGATTGAATCAAACGGTGTAATTAACGGAAACGCAAGAAGTGTTCGGCATCTCGCGTTTCCGTTTGTTTATAGTTCAGTATTCATTTCTCATAAGCGTCGACCTTTTCCACGCAATCACGGATCAAGGCGTTGAGGAACGCCGTTCCGCCGTAACAACTATAGCTGCCTACACGCATGCCGTTATCCATTTCGCGTTCGACCTGGGAAACGTTATTTCCCGTTTTCAGGTAGGTGCGGCGCGGAACGGGATTGAGAATGAGAACCTTGTGCACAGACTCGTCCGTTTCAAAGGTATAGTCAAATTCGCGCACGTGACGGAACAGCTCGATGTAGGGCTTGTAGCTGTTGACGCTCATACGGACGTGCATACCGATGGCAGAGCCTGCCGGCATATAAAGACGCACGCAAAAGTGACGCTCCCCCATTCCATCGTGGCGTAAATAAACCTCGGTGGCGCGGCGGACACCTGCGACGATGCGGCAATGATATGTTTTTCCGTTGGCGATCACGCCAAAGGAGTGCTTTCGTGATTCGAAAAAGCAAGAGCGGTAAATATTTTTGGTATCAAACAGCTCAAAGCTATATTCGCGGCAGGTCTTTTTGAGATTGCGAACAAATCTCCATCTTTTAAAAAGCGCGCGAATATAGTTTTTGCTCAACAAAAACAGAAGCAGAATAATAAAAAGAACAGCTGTTATCTGATACAGCTCGATGGCAAACAGGATCACGATCTGTAAGAGACTGAACAAAATGGTGATGGCGATCGGTCCCATAAAACCGACGGCAATATAGAGCGCAGAATACAGCGCCACACGCAAAACAAAGCGACGGTTGCTGTATTTTGCATTAAGCTTTTCCTCTAAGGATTTCCATATCTGTTTTTCATGCAATTCGCGTGGAGTGACAATCCAAAATCGGAACGCTTTGAGGCGCGCGTAGAGCGCGAAATATAGAGACTGAGGGGCAAAAATGACAAACAGCAACAGCTTTTGCAAAATCGGAAGCCACTCGCTCCACCCGGGGATGGTGCGAAGAAGCCCTGCACGAAACTCTTCCATGGGCTGCAGCCAAAAAAGGAGCCAAATAACGGAAAGCTCGATCCAAAACATCCTTGAATGCAACAAAATGCGTTGCTCCTCAAACGGATCAAAATCGTCGAAATGCTCCTCTAAGAAAGCTGTGCGAGTGGAACGGTCAAAAATGGCAAAGCTCAAAAACAGCGAGTACAGAATACCGAATTGGATCAATAACTCACAAATCCCCGAAAGATAGGGCTTGAGCGGTGTGGCAAACGCGAACTGGATTTCAAACGAGCTGCGGAACGGCACACAAGAGAAAAGCAGAGTGAGAGAAAAAATGCCGTACAAAATCGCCATGCGCAAAACCCGCTTGACTTTATGATAGTGCGGATTCTCACGCAGTTTATTTCGCATGGCAATGAACTGATCAATCAAATTTTGATCTTGCTCGTTTCTCATCTCGTATCCCCCTTCTGCGTTCACACTTACAATCGTTACCGTCATTTTATCATGATCAATCAAAAATGTCAAGAAACCATAGGTTGACTCCACTAAAAACGTGGTTGATTTAAGTGTTCTTCTCGGTAATGGACACCGTTTTTTCCATGTACGGAACAAAATGCTTCCATAAATGGTCGTCACGGACGTACAAAGAGAACAAAAGCTCTTCCCCGTTGTAAACGTTGACCTCCATCATTTCGGCGTCTCCCTCAAAATGGAGCGTCTCGAAGCGAAGATCCTTGGGATCAAAGGTCAGATGCTGCAGCACGGGCTTGCGCTTTTCGTACAAAGAAAGCTCCTTATAAGCAAGCTCCACGCCGTCGGGGGTGATGACGAAGATCATATTGATGCAAACGGGATACAGCAAGCGGTTGCCCAGCGTACGCGCCAAATACGCCTTCTCTTTGGAATACGCGTGAAGCACGGCATAATCGTAGGTGCGAAAGCTCTTAAGCTCCTTGCGCACCTCGGATTCAAAATCGGTGCGCACCTTGGAGAGGTAGTTGGTCAAATCCTCCGCCTTGACCGTTTTGAGGATCGAGCCGATGCCAAAAACAATCAATGAGCCAAAAATCAGAATATAGCCGTTTACCCCAAGCGACCATCCTCTTGCAAAAAAGGCGACCAAAAGAAAGAATACCAAAAGGACGCGGCTCGCCTTTTGAAAAATATCCAGACGTAAAAAATAGGATTTTGTGTGTCTCATATTTGGTGCTCCAAATAGTTATGCTGTGGAATAATGGTGAAATCAAGATTTGCGCGCCGAATAAAGATCCTCGATCGCAATCTCTCCGTCTGGGGTCACACGCAGGGTGACGTACAAAGGAACAATGGCATCGCTTCCCACGTCGCGGCGCAAGGAGCCGTCATTTTCAAACAGCTTGTAGCGCAATTCGTAGGTCCACATGCGGTCGCCCTGATATTCGGCTTCCTCCAAAAAGCGGATCTCCGCTTGGTAGATCATCTGCTGAGAGAACGCAGTCTTTGGTTGATGCTTTTTGTAATACGCCTGATTGAAGCAATCGTTGTATGCCTCAACGTCGCCGCGCATCATGATCTGTAAAAAGTCATACAGATAGATCACCGTTTCGGGGTAAGTATCGGGGGTTTCGCGATCGATCTGCGTGATGCGTCCCATCCCATTGGGAGAGGCGCAATACATGATGACCTCGGGGGATTTATCCAGATATGCGGGATACGCAAAAATATCACCTTGGTGTGCAGGATGGAAGTATTCCTCGGGCAGCTCGACGCCAGAATCGTTTGCCGCGTCGCATGCCTGCAATATCGCGATCAGCGCAACAAGAAGCAGGATGACCGCAACTACGGTGCCTCCTACGATCAAAAGTCGCTTTTTCATTTTTTTGTTTTGTTCCTGCAGTTTTTGGATCTTTTCGTCCTGTTCTTGCTCGTGATTCATATACATCCTCGCTCAAAAATTCATAAACATTTATATTGTACCACATCACTTTGCTTTTTTCAATAACAAAATGAGGATTTTGTAAAAAAAATCGGCAAACGTCTTGTACTTTGAAAGAAAATATGATATAATATAATGTGATTTTTTATGAAAGGATCTTCCTATGAAATATTTCGTATTGATTCCGGACGGAATGGCAGACAAAAAAATAGCAGCGCTTGGAAACAAGACCCCCATGCAGGCATCTCACAAGCCGACGATGGATGCCTTGGCAAAAACGTCAACGGTTGGAACCGTCTCAAACGTGCCGAGCGGCATGGTGCCCGAGAGCGACACGGCGAATATGGCGATCCTTTCTTTTGATCCCAAGATCTACTCCAAGGGGCGCTCTCCCCTGGAGGCTGTGAGCATGGGTCTTGAGATGCAGCCCGACCAAACCGCTTACCGCTGCAACGTGGTCACCTTGAGTGAGGCGGAGGACTATGATCAAAAGATCATTCTCGATCACAGCGCAGATGAGATCACGACCGCAGAAGCGGACGAGCTGATCCAAGCCCTGGAGCGCGAGCTTGGAAACGAGATGCGCCACTTTTACACGGGTGTGAGCTACCGCCATTGTCTGCTTTGGAAAAACGGCGACGACCGTTACCCTTTTATGCGTCCGCACGATATTCTCGGCAAGGCGATCGGTGAGTATCTTCCCGGGAAGAACGACGGCGGTGCACAGTTTTACGAATTGATGCGCAAGAGCTATGATATTCTCAATCATCATCCCGTCAACGAGGCACGCCGCGCACGCGGACTCAAGCCCGCAAACTCCGCATGGCTCTGGAGTCCCGGCAAAAAGCCGCAGCTCCCCAACTTCAAGGACAAATGGGGGCTTGATGCGGCGGTCATTTCTGCCGTGGATCTGATCAAGGGAATCGGCATTTGCGCCGGCATGCGCCCCATTGACGTAGAGGGTGCCACGGGCAACGTACACACCAATTACCAAGGCAAAGCCGATGCCGCAATCAAAGCATTTTGCGACGGCTGTGACTACGTCTACGTTCACGTAGAGGGACCGGATGAATGCGGCCACAGAGCCGAGGTAGAAAATAAGATCCGCGCAATTGAGCAGATTGACGAAAAGATCCTTGCCCCCGTACTCCGCTATCTGCAAGGCTGCGGTGACGACTTCCGCATTATGATCCTGCCCGATCACCCCACTCCCATCGAGCTCCGCACTCACACCATGGATCCCGTGCCTTTTATGATCTATGACTCCAAGGCTGATGCGTGCGGTGTTGACACCTTTGACGAGGATACGGCAAGCGACAAAAAGTATTACCTGTCGGATGGTTTCCGTTTGATGGAGCTTTTGACAAAATAACAAAAGAAAGGATCGATACGTATGGATCACCAACCCATTCCCAACCCCGAGCAAGCGCCGCAGGAAAGTCAAGCTCCAAAGCAGCCTCAAAAAGAACCGCAGGAAAGCTCCGCTTCCGCATGGTTTGACGCGTTGGAAATGTTTGCATGGGCGCTGGTCGTTGTATTTTTGGTATTCACCTTTGCGGTGCGCCTTTGCCGTGTGGACGGCTCCTCAATGGAAAACACGCTTCAAAACGGTGAGCTGCTTTTGCTCTCCGGCATCAATTACACCCCCGCGCAGGACGACATCGTCGTATTTCATCTGACCGACCGTGAACACGACCTGGAAAAAACGCTGGTCAAGCGCGTGATCGCAACCGGCGGACAGCTGGTGGAGATCAATTTTACCGAAAGAACCATCTGCGTGGACGGCGTTCCTTATGCAGACGAGCATTCGGTATTGAAAAATCAGTTTGACAGCATTGTCAATCAGTACCTCTATTTCCGCCCCGATTGGGAATATGACCGCACAAGCGACTCAATGACCGTGCTTGTACCGGACGGACATTTGTTCGTCCTTGGTGACAACCGCAATTTCTCGCGCGACAGCCGCGATCAATACATCGGCTTTGTGGACGAGAGATGCGTGCTTGGAAAGGTGCTCTTCCGCCTCTCCCCTTTTACTTTATTCTGACTAAAATCACATTTTGAAAGCGAGGTGCATATCATGCCTTCGGAAACGATACAATGGTTCCCCGGTCATATGGCAAAAACGCGCCGCATGATCGCAGACAATTTAAAAAACGTAGATATCATCATTGAAATCTTGGATGCGCGCATCCCCTTCTCCTCCCGCAACCCCGAAATTACCAAGTTGACGGAGGGAAAGCCGACACTTCTGCTGCTCAACAAGGCGTCTCTTGCCGACCCCAAGCAAAATGCGCTTTGGGTTCAACGCTATACAAATGAGACCACCCACTGCCTTTTGACCGACTGCGTCACGGGCGAAGGATTGAACAAAATGGAAGGCAAGATCAAGGAGATCCTTGCCGATAAGCTCCGCAAATATGAGGAAAAAGGCATGAAGGGTCGCCGCGTGCGCGCGATGGTCCTCGGTATTCCGAACGTGGGAAAATCCTCCCTCATCAACCGCATCTGCGGTAATAAAAAAGCAAAGGTGGAGGATCGCCCCGGCGTAACGCTGGATAAGCAATGGGTCTCCACCAAGATTGGCGTAGATCTGCTGGATATGCCCGGCATTCTTTGGCCCAAGTTTGAGGAAAAACGCGTAGGCGAAAATCTTGCGCTGACGGGTGCCATTCGCGACGGCGTTCTGGATATTGAGTCCCTTGCCACCGTCCTTTGCAAAAGAATGCGTCTTCTGTATCCCGACATGCTCAGCACGCGATACAAGCTTGGAGACATGGAGCAATACGCAGAGCTTTCGGACTACGATCTGTTTTTGACCATCGGTAAAAAGCGCGGATTTCTGATCAGCGGCGGCGAGATCAACACCGAACGCACCGCCATTATGCTGTTGGATGAATTCCGTGCCGCAAAGATCGGAAGAGTGACGCTGGACCGTTACTCCAAGGAGGAGCTCCATGCTTGAATACACGCTTGAAAACGAACGCTATGCCAAAGGCTACACCGCGGTTTGCGGCGTGGACGAAGCCGGGCGCGGACCTTTGTGCGGTTCGGTGTTTGCCGCGGCTTGCATTCTTCCCGTCGGTCTTGTGATCGAAGGATTGAACGACTCGAAAAAGCTCACGCCCAAAAAGCGTGACGAGCTCTTTGACCGCATCCGTGAGAACGCCATTGCCTACTGTATCGCATCAGCAACGGTGGAAGAGATCGACTCCATGAATATTTTAGAGGCAACGCTCTTAGCCATGCGACGCGCCGTAGAAGGGCTTGCCGTCAAGGCGGATTTTGCCCTGATTGACGGAAACATCGCGCGCGGCTTCCCTATTGACGCCGTTCCCGTTGTTAAGGGTGACGCCACCAGCCCCAGCATTGCCGCCGCCTCGATTCTTGCAAAGGTGGCGCGTGACCGCGATTGCATTGAGCTGGATCGCCTTTATCCGCAATACGGCATTGCAAAGCACAAGGGCTACGGAACCAAGCAACACATGGATGCCTTGCGCAAGTACGGCCCCTCCCCCATTCACCGCAAGCAATTCATTCGCTTTTTGAACGACGATGAGGCCGACAAAAAGCACTAAAGAGATGGGCGCTGTGGGTGAGCGTATTGCCGCGCGGTATCTGCTCCTTCACGGGTATCTGATCAAGGAGCGAAATTGGTATGCAGGACACATGGAGATCGATATCATTGCCGAATCTCTGCGTTCCGTTGCCTTTGTAGAGGTCAAAGCAAGAACCTATACAAAAGAAACGCTTGCAACCGCTCCACCGCCGCGCTCGGCGGTCAGAGCCGAAAAGCAACGCCTGACGCGTAAGGCGGCATCGCAATATTTGCATCTGCACCCCACCAAAAAGCAACCGCGCATGGACGTGATCGAAATTTCTTTCTTAAAAAGCGAGGATGGCAAAAAAACAAAGGTCGTTAAGATCCAACACTTAAAAGGCGCTTATTAAGGAGTTTTACATGAAGCTTTCTTTGTTTGATCTGCACTGCGACACCGCACATCGGATGCTTGACGAGCATCAACCCTTGCAAAGCAATGACCTCTGCGTCTCCCTGGAGCGCGCAAGCGCCTACGAGCAGTACGTGCAGGTCATGGCACTTTGGACGCCGCCTGCCTACAGCGACGCCGACGGATGGCATTATGCTTGCCGTATGCTGGAAAACCTGCGTTGTGACCAAGCGATCCGTACGGAGCAAGCCGTGATCCTGCCAAATCCAAACCTCAAGCATACACCCAAAGTATCTTTGTATCTTTCCGTGGAGGATGCAAGAATTCTTGACGGACAACTTGCGCGCGTGGATCAGCTCTATCAAATGGGCGTGCGCATTCTGACGCCGCTGTGGGCGGGATTTACCTGCATCGGCGGTGCACATGACACCGATGCCTCTTTGACGGAATTTGGGAAGCTTGCCGCATCCCGCGCCGCCGAGCTTGGCATGATTTTGGACGTCTCGCACGCCTCCGAAGCCTCTGCCGAGGAGCTGATCGCCATTGCGCAATCGCACGGTCGTCCTGCAATCGCTTCCCACTCCAATGCCTATGCGATCTCGCCCGTCTCACGTAATTTGCGCGATGAACAGATCCTTGCGATCATCCGTACGGGAGGTTTGATCGGCATCAACCTGCATGCACCGTTCCTCAACTGTGAGCGTGATGCCACCGTAGAGGACGTTTTACGCCACGTGGAATATATTTCTGCGCTTGGCGGCGAGGAAACGCTCGCACTTGGGTGCGATATGGACGGCTGTAAAATGCCTGCACAAATCCCCGACCTTGCGCATTTGATGTGCCTTGCAGAGACGCTGGCGCGCCACAACTACTCGGAAGCCTTCATCCGCGGCATCTTTTACGATCACTCCAACCGCTTTCGAAACACTTATCTTTGTCAAACACATTGATCCATATATCCATACACAAAGGAAGGAACCCCAAATATGTTATACAAAAGCACAAGAAGTCAAGAAAAACCATCCATGAGCGCTGCTCAGATCATCAAGCAAGGCTTGGCTGAGGACGGCGGCTTGTTCGTACCGGAATCGATCCCTTCACTGACACAAGAGGAGATCCAAGCACTTTGCAAGGAGACTTACCCCGTTCGTGCAGCGAAGATCCTTGCCAAATTCTTGACCGATTACACCTACGAGGAGCTGCTTGCCGACTGCACCGAGGCATACGACGAAAAGTCCTTTGTCGGCGGTGCCGCACCGCTGGTCAACCTCTGTGGAAACTGCGAGGTACTGGAGCTTTGGCACGGTCCTACGGCGGCGTTTAAGGATATGGCACTGCAGATCATGCCCCGTCTGCTCTCCCGTGCGCTGGTCAAGACCGGCGAGGAGCGCACCGCGCTGATTTTGGTTGCGACCTCCGGTGACACCGGCAAAGCCGCGCTGGAGGGCTACAAGGATATTGACCGCGTCAAGATCATGGTCTTTTATCCCGTGGACGGTGTCAGCCGCGTACAAAAGCTGCAAATGGCAACGCAGACCGGTGAGAATGTCAACGTTTGCGCCATTGAGGGCAACTTTGACGACGCACAAACCGGTGTCAAGGTCATTTTCGGTGACGAAGCCATGGCACAAAAGCTTAATGAAAACGGATACTTCTTCTCCTCTGCAAACTCCATCAACTGGGGACGTCTCGCTCCGCAGATCGTATATTACGTTTCGGCGTACTGCGATCTTTTGAACGCGGGCAAGTGCCAACTCGGTGATAGCTTCAACGTTTGCGTTCCCACGGGCAACTTCGGCAATATTTTTGCCGCTTATCTTGCAAAGCTGATGGGGCTGCCCATTGACAAGCTGATCTGCGCCTCCAACTCCAACAATATTCTCACCGACTTTTTGCGCACGGGAACGTACGATCGCAACCGCGATTTCTACCTGACCATGTCTCCCTCGATGGATATTCTCATTTCCAGCAACCTGGAGCGCCTTCTCTACTTTGTTGCCGGAAGTGAAAAGACGGCGGAATACATGCGTGCGCTCAATCAAACGGGATGCTACAGCGTGGCGCCCGAGATTTTTGAAAAGATCTCCGCCGACTTTATCGGCTACTTTGCCGATGAGGCGGCAACGGCAGATACCATTCGTACAACCTATCAAAAGCACGGCTACCTTGCCGATACGCACACCGCTGTGGCGATCCATGCTGCCGAGCAATATATTACAGAGACCAACGACACGCGCCCGATGGTCATCGACTCTACCGCAAGCCCCTACAAGTTTGCCAACAACGTTTATAAGGCTGTGACGCAAAAGGACGCAACCTCGGATCTGGATGCCCTGGACGAGCTTTCCGCGGCTACAAACACCGCAATTCCCTACCCGCTCTCAGGTCTTGCCTCCCGCAAGGTACGCTTTGAGCGCGTGGTGAAGCGCGAGGATATGGCACGCGCCGTATTGGAATACCTGGACATTCAGTAATACCGCATGTAAAAAAGGCATTGCCGCATGCGGCAATGCCTCCCCAAAAAGGGGTGAAGGTCAGTTTTCCTTCGGCTTAAAGGTAGCGCAAAGCGTTTCCCCGGAGCTGTGTGCGTTGTTGGGACCTACTGCGATCTCCTTTGCGGTACAATAGGTGTCGCAATCGTGGTAATAACAGTTCTGTACGTTGCACTTGATCCCCTTGATATGCTTACAGCCGCTACCGCAGCCACCTTCGTATTTCTTATCTTCCATCATCATTCGTCTCCCCCTATGCTTTGTTTGCGAACGGCAATTTACCCTCGCACACTTTAGAATACCCAAACGAAATGCTTTTATACCCTAGGAAAGGAGGTATCCTTATGGCGCTTTTTGTTATTGCAGATCTGCATTTGTCTTCCGACGGAAGCAAATCCATGGAAAAATTCGGCTCTCGCTGGACCAATTATATCCCCAAAATCGAGCAACGCTGGCGTGCTGTCGTGTCGGATGAGGATACGGTCATCATTCCCGGTGATATCTCCTGGAGTTTGAAGCTGGAGGACTCCTTGGAGGATCTTCGCTTTTTGAATTCCCTGCCCGGAAAAAAGCTGATTGGAAAAGGGAATCACGACTTTTGGTGGGCAACCGCAACCAAAATGAAGGCTTTTTTTGAGGAACACCATCTGGATACGTTGCAGATCCTTTACAACAACGCGTACGAGTTGGACGAATGTATCGTGTGCGGTACGCGAGGATGGTTTGTGGAGGAATCTCAACAAAACACCGTTGGCGAGGTGGATTATTCCCGCATTGTCAACCGCGAGGTGGGCAGACTTCGACTGAGTCTTGCCGAGGCAAAAAAGCTGCAAAACGAAAGCGAAAAGCAAATTTTGATCTTTTTGCATTTTCCGCCCGTTTGGGGTGATTTTGTCTGCCGTGAGATTTTGGACGTGTTACACGAGTACGGCATTGCGACCTGCTACTTCGGGCACATCCACGGCGCTTATTATGCCCCGCGCACGCTGAACTATGAGGGCATTGATTTTGTTCTTTGCGCCGCGGATTATCTGAATTTCACTCCGTATCTGATTAAATTACATTAAAAATAAAATAAAATGGATGAAATTTCAAAAAAACTATTGACAAAACGCAAAAAAAATTATAAAATATAGATTGTATGTAAAAAAATCACCATATAATTTTGGAGGACTTTAAAAATGAGTTTGATCAAATCCGAAAAAGCCGAAAAGAGCGTATACAAGCTGGAATTCTCGGTTGATAAGGCTACCTTTGATAAGGCAGTTTCCAACGCTTACCGCAAACAGGTAGGCAAAATTTCCGTTCCCGGCTTCCGCAAGGGTAAGGCTCCCCGCTCTGTCATCGAAAAGATGTACGGTAAGGGCTTTTTCTACGAAGATGCTGTAAACGAGGTTCTTCCCGATGCTTTTGACGAAGCATTGAAGGAATCCAAGCTGGATATGGTTGGCCAGCCCGAGTTTGATATCGTTTCCATTGATGATAACGGTCTTGTAATGTCTGCAAAGGTTTCTGTTAAGCCCACTGTAAAGATTGAGGGCTACCTTGGCATTGAGGCTGAGAAGAACGTTGCAGAAGTTACCGACGAAGAGGTTGAAAACGAAATCAACATGGTGCGCGAGCGCAACTCCCGTGAGATTGAGGTTACCGACGAGGCAGCTGTAATGGGCGACGTTTGCAACATCAATTACGAGGGCTTTGTTGACGGTGTTGCTTTTGAAGGCGGCAAGGGCGAGGACTATCCCCTTAAGCTCGGCTCCGGCAATTTCATTCCCGGCTTTGAGGAAGAAATCGTCGGTCATAAGATCGGCGAGGACTTTGACGTAAACGTTACCTTCCCCACCGAGTATCATGCAAAGGAGCTTGCAGGCAAGGCTGCAGTCTTCAAGACGCAGATCCTTAAGATCAAGCACATCGAGCTTCCCGAGCTGGATGACGACTTTGCAAAGGACGTTTCCGAATTTGATACCATGGATGAATATCGTGCCGACGTCAAGGCAAAAATTGCTAAGAGACATGAAACCGAGGCAGACAGCCGTTTTGAGACCGCAATTCTCGACGCGCTGATTGAAAAATTGCAGGCTGACATTCCCGAGGCTATGTTTGTAGCTGAAACCGAGAACTTTGTACGTGACTACGACAACCGTCTGCGTATGCAGGGCTTGGATCTGAAGACCTACTTCCAATACACCGGCTTGGATCTGGATAAGCTCCGTGAGCAGCTCAGACCTCAGGCTGAAAAGCAGGTCAAGCTCAGACTGGCACTTGAAAAGATTGCAAAGGCTGAAAAGCTCAAGGCTACCAAGACCGAGATCAACGCTGAGTACAAGCGCATTGCCGACGAGTACCAGATGGAGGTTGAAAAGGTTCGCGAGCTGATTCCCGAGGATTCGATTGCTGAAGATATGAAAGTTAAGAAGGCAATGGATCTTGTAAAAGAAAAGGCAATCGTAAAGTAAGAACTGTTTATTTTATCTGAACCGGAAGTTGCTTTTGCTATTTCCGGTTCATCATTTCACAGAAAAGAGGTATGTATTATGTTTGATCCTAAAAATTACGTAAAAGATGCATTGGTCCCCGTTGTGGTGGAGCAGACCAACCGTGGAGAGCGCTCCTACGATATCTTTTCCCGTTTGCTCAACGACCGCGTCATCTTCCTCTCTGATGAGGTCAACGACACCACCGCTTCCCTTGTAGTGGCGCAGATGCTGTTTTTGGAAGCGCAGGATCCCGACAAGGACATTTCCTTTTATATCAACTCTCCCGGCGGCAGCGTAACCGCAGGTATGGCGATTTATGACACCATGAATTTTATTAAGTGCGACGTTTCCACCATTTGCATCGGTATGGCGGCAAGCATGGGTGCATTCCTGCTTTCCTCCGGTACCAAGGGCAAAAGATTTGCACTCCCCCACAGCGAGGTCATGATCCATCAGCCCTTGGGCGGTGCTAAGGGTCAGGCAACCGACATCGAGATCCAGGCAAAGCAGATCTTGCGCATCAAGGCTCAACTCAATGAGATCCTGGCGCAAAACACCGGTAAGCCCCTTGAGATCATCGAAAAGGATACCGACCGTGACAACTATATGACCGCGCAGGAAGCGCTGGAGTACGGCTTGATCGATAAGATCCTTACCAAACGTCCTTGATATATCTTTAGAAAGGTTTTATCTCACATTCATGGCAAACAGAACAAACTCAAACGACGAAAAGCTGCGCCATTGCTCTTTTTGTGGAAGAAACGAGCACCAGGCAAACTTTTTGATCCCTTCCCCCACGGGCGTTTATATCTGCGATTTTTGCGTAGAAGCATGCCAGGAGCTGATCTCCGAGACGACCTTGGAGGATCATAGCATTGAAAATCTTTCCCTTTCGGAGCTTCCCCGCCCCATGCAGATCAAGGAGAGCCTGGATCGCTACGTCATAGGTCAGGACGAGGCAAAGGTTGCGCTCTCGGTTGCGGTCTACAACCACTACAAGCGTATTTTGACCATGCAACAAAAAAAGCCTGCTAAGGGAAAATCAAAAAAGAAGCAGCAGCAGGAACTTCCTGCTACTGACGAAAACGAGATCGAGCTGCAAAAAAGCAACGTCCTTCTGATCGGTCCCACCGGCGTTGGTAAGACCTATCTTGCACAAACGCTGGCAAAGACCTTGAAGGTCCCCTTTGCGATTGCCGACGCCACCACCTTGACCGAGGCGGGATACGTTGGTGAGGACGTAGAAAATATTCTTTTGCGTTTGATCCAGGCAGCAGACTACGACATTGAGCTTGCCGAGCGCGGAATCATCTACATTGACGAGATTGACAAGATCTCGCGCAAAAGCGAAAACCGTTCCATTACCCGTGACGTATCGGGCGAAGGCGTTCAGCAGGCACTGTTGAAGATCCTGGAGGGCACCGTTTCCAACGTTCCCCCTCAAGGCGGACGCAAGCACCCGAACCAGGAGTTTATTCAGATCAACACGCAGAACATTCTGTTCATCTGCGGCGGCGCGTTTGACGGCTTGGAGCAAATGATCCAAAAACGCAAGGGCAACCAGACCATCGGCTTTGGCGGCGAGATCAAAACCAAGGCGGAGCGCAAGGACAGCGGCGTATTCCGCGACGTTGTTCCGCACGATATTGTCAAGTTCGGTCTGATCCCCGAGCTGGTTGGTCGAATTCCCGTCATTGTTCCTCTCAATGATCTTGACAAAACGGCACTGATCCGTATTTTGACCGAGCCTCGCAGCTCGCTTGTCAAGCAATACGAAAAGCTGTTTGAAATGGACGGTGTCACCTTGAAGTTCACCCCCGAGGCATTGGATGCTGTGGCAACGCTCGCCCTGGAGCGCAACACGGGTGCACGCGGTCTGCGTTCCATTCTGGAAAACGCAATGACTGAAATCATGTACGAGGTTCCCTCCCGTTCGGATATTACCGAGGTGGAGATCACCCCCGAATGCATTCGCGGTGAAGGAAAACCGATCTATGTTTTGAAATAAGATAAATGCATCAACAAAAGCCACGCAGTTGCGTGGCTTTTTTGAAGTAAAAAAGGGCGAATCCGTATGGACTCGCCCTTGTGTATTCGGTTAAAAGGATTACTTTCCTGCGGTCATCTTTGCGATTTCGTCAGCAAAGTTCTCTTCTCTCTTCTGGATGCCTTCGCCCTTCTCGAAGCGATAGAAATCAACGATAGCGATCTCGCCACCCATTTCCTTAGCGGCAGCCTTTACATACTGACCAACCTTCATGTCCTCGTCCTTAACGTAGGTCATGTCAACCAGGCAGTTGTTGTCGTAGAACTTGGAGATACGACCCTCTACCATCTTCAGCTTGATCTGCTCGGGCTTCTTTGCGTTTGCGGGATCGTTTGCGATCTGTGCCAGAAGAATGTTCTTCTCCTCTTCCAGAACGGAAGCGGGAACCTGCTCGCGAGAGAGGTAAGGCGTGGGATATGCGCCGATCTGCAGAGCGATGTTCTTTGCAAATGCGGCGAAATCGGGATGATCTGCAACGTTGGTCTCGAACTTAGCGATAACACCGATGGAGCCGGTGCCGTGGATATAGGTGCTGGTAACACCGTTTACGATTACGAAACGACGGATGGTGAGCTTTTCGCCGATCTTGAAGATCATTTCCTTCATCTTTGCCTCAACGTCCATCTCTGCGTCATACTTGCAAGCCATGAGCGCGTCGATATCTGCGGGCTTCTGATCGATGATGAGCTTGAGCAGCTCGTTTACGAATTCCTTGAAGGTCTCGTTCTTAGCAACGAAGTCGGTCTCGGAGTTCACCTCGATCATAGCGGTTACGTCGCCGTCCTTGAGGATAGAAACGATACCGTCTGCTGCGATTCTGGTAGCCATCTTGGACTCTGCCTTGAGTTCGCCCTTTTCACGAAGGATCTTGATTGCGGCATCCATGTCGCCGTTTGCATCAACCAAAGCCTTCTTGCACTCCATCATACCAATACCGGTTCTCTTACGGAGCTCTGCTACGTCTTTTGCTGTAATATTAGCCATTTTTAATTCCTCCAAAAAGATGAAATTACTCTGCGTCAGCAGTCTCAACCTCAGCTGCGGGAGCCTCTTCGGTTGCTGCCTGCTCGTCGCCCTGCTTACCCTCGATGATGGCGTCTGCCAGTGCGGAGGAGATCAGCTTGATAGCGCGGATAGCGTCGTCGTTGCCGGGGATTACGTAATCAGCATCGTCGGGATCGCAGTTGGTATCAACGATTGCGATAACCGGAATACCGAGCTTCTTAGCCTCGAGAACTGCGTTTCTTTCCTTCTTGGGGTCTACGATGAACACTGCATCGGGGAGTCTCTCCATGGTCTTGATACCGCCGTAGCTCTTCTCAAGGTCAAAGATTTCCTTCTGCATGGTTGCAACTTCCTTCTTGGGAAGCAGATCAAAGGTGCCATCCTCCTGCATCTTGTACAGGTCGTTGAGACGGTTGATGGATCTCTTGATGGTCTTGAAGTTGGTCATCATACCGCCGGGCCAACGTACGTTTACATAGTACATGCCGCAACGGGTAGCCTCTTCCTTAATTGCCTCGGCAGCCTGCTTCTTGGTTCCGATGAACAGCATGGTGCCGTTGTTTTCGGAAAGCTCACGAACAAAGTTGTAAGCCTCGTCAAACTTCTTTACGGTCTTCTGGAGGTCAATGATATAGATACCATTTCTCTCGGTGAAGATGTACTCCTGCATTTTGGGGTTCCATCTTCTGGTGTGGTGTCCAAAGTGAACACCTGCTTCAAGCAGCTGCTTGATAGAAATAACAGACATTTTAATGTCCTCCTTCGGTTTTTTCCACCATCGCAACGCAGTTGCCAAAAACCGCTTTTGCGGCACCGATGCAACGCTCGTCCGATGTGTGTATTATATTTCCTGCGCTCTCCGCGCAAGCTTTATTATTATATCATATTATATTCTGTTTTGCAAGTAGCATTTTGTAAGTTTACATTTTTTTTACAATTCAGAAGTGAAAACCTTTTCGTTTTGGGCGTGGGCACAGGCAACAGGAAAGATCTGTGCTTGAAAGGCGCACGAGAATGGTGTCCTCGCCAAAGCACTCGATCTTATGCCACGGGATGATGATATCATCCTCCCTGCCCACTCCAAAAATTCCGTCGCTTCCCGATATCACCAGCGCGAGAATTCTTGCGTCCTCCTTGTCAAATTCAAAGTCGGAGGCGCACCCCAGGCGTGTTCCGTCGCAAAGATTGATGATCTCCAATCTTCGCAAATCTGCCGTACTGCATCGTTTCATCAGTTGATTCCTCTCTTCCAAAGCGTCTATACGCTATTGTATGCAAAAAGTGGGGCTTACTTGGCTGTCCGCCCCAAAAAAACACACAAAAAGTAAGAAAGCAGGTACGAAAGCGGCAAAATCGGCAAGGAAAGTGCCGAAAGCAGACTCCATATGCCAAGCCCCGTCACGGCGGAAACGCCTTTGAAAAGAATGGATAGGAGGAGTGCAATGAGTGCAAGGAGCAAAAGAACGAGGAACGGTACTACTGCACGCAAAGACGTGATGCGTGATTTTGTTTGTAGGAGCAGAACAGCCGCTGCAGTCAGCTGCCCCAAGAAAAGCGAAAGTGCCAACAAAGAAACCGCACATTCGTGGGTCATAACGCCGCACCAAACCCAAATGATCGTATAGAGCACCGTAAGTGTTGTCGAAGCGACGATCGGTACCCAAGTCCCCTTTGCCGTAAGAGTCCGCAAAAGGAAGCCTCCATCGGCGGAAGATGCATCGGTCAGACGTTGCTTTGGAATGGAAACGCTTGCGATCAAAGCCAACACCGCCGCCTCGGTCAAAAAGCTGAACAGCATCATGGGAACGGCTTGTATCAGCCCGACACCCGTGCAGACCGCGAGCGCGGTAAGAAGCAGGCGCATCAGCTGTGAGACGGTCAAAAAGGTCAAAAACAACCGCGTGCGGACA
This sequence comes from Clostridia bacterium, assembly GCA_017453305.1. Lineage (GTDB taxonomy): Bacteria > Bacillota > Clostridia > Oscillospirales > CAG-272 > UMGS1865. Next base: position 19,167 of record JAFTKJ010000038.1, on the reverse strand, counting down.
CCGACGGTACGGCAGAGCAAAAACGCTTGTGTCACGGCGGCAACACCGCCCGTATGAGCACGCGCGCGCGGCAGGATCACGTCGGCGTGGCGTCGCACGGCTTGGGAGGCATTTTGGCTCTCTTCCCTGCCATCTGCTTGCCAATGCTCGATTGCGGCAGACTCATCCTCCATCTCCGCTTCGATCGCATCGCACGCAAGCATCAGATACGAAGCGTTCAAAAAGCAGATATCCTTCGCATGTCCACCCAAAACGGCAACACGGCGTCCCTCTTGTCGCAGCGTTGTCAAAAGCTTTGCGATCTCTGCCCTTGGAAAGCCGAGGAAAACGTGATAGGAACGCAACAGATCCTCGGTCAGGTGCGGATGCTCTGTCGAGCGACAAATGCGCTCCGCAGGGAGCTTGCACGCATTAGCATAACATTGCGCCGCGTTGAGGTCTTCTGTGATAAAGAAGCAAGTGCGAACGCCGTTTTGCGCAAGCGTGTTGCAAAGAGGCGGCAGAACCTCGCTAACCTCCTCGCGCAAGGCGACGATACCGACGAGAGCCATCCCTTGCCCGGGATGCTCTCGCGCAACGATCTCCACACGGCATCCTGCCTTTGTGTATGCGTGATAAAAGTCGTAAAATGCGGTGCGAAGCTCGAAAGAGGTGGTACAAAGTCTGTCCCCCTCCTCATAGTACGAGCAAGAATCAATCAAAGAGATCTTTTGAGAAAAGCAGAGACGGAATGCAGTTTCACGCATTTGTACATCAATAGCAACGCATTCTTCAGGAGTCGTTGCTTCCTCTGAAAGGCTCACCCGTTTTAAGCGCACGCGCATGGCAGCTTCGTCAAATCCACTTGCCGCGCGCAATTCGGAAAGAAACGCGGCATCCTCCTCGGCTTTACCGATGAGGTCGGTTGAAAGCGCCATGGCATCAGCCATGCGTCGAAGTGCGAAGGCTTCGCACAATGTCTGCAGATCCGTTTGTAGTTGTTCGGCTGTGGCGAGATATTCTCTTCCGCCGATAGAAGCACCGTAAAAATGCAAAACGCCGTCGCTCAGGCCTCGTCTGCCGATAACAAACAGATCCGTCGCTTGCGAAAGACGCTCCATAGCGCGCTCGGATTTGATTACTGCGCGGTTTTCTGTCAAGGACGAGCGCATGCATTCGTCACGTCCGCACAAGCGGATCCAATCCACATACAATGAAAGCAATGCGGGAGATGCGGCGGCACACAACACGCACAGCGGCAAAAAGAGCTCCATGATTCCCGTCTCCTGCGTTTGCGTGAACAAACCGATGACCGTAAAGAGCAGGAGAAGAATCAGCATAACTACTCCATAGGCGCGCAACAGCTTTTGCAACCCTTTGTTGAGTTCCGGCGCTTTTCCTGTGCTTTCCTCCGGTAATTCAAACACCTGCATGGCACCAAGATAAGAGTGCTCCCCAACGGCAACTGCAACGGCATACGCCTCGCCCGAGAGGATCTCGGAGCCGCCGAAGAGCATATTTTCAATTTTCGGGGCTGAAACGTCGCTCCCATAGGGATAGACGATATCGGCATTTTTGGAAAGCTCTGTATAAACGGCTTTTCCGCCGTCGCTTGGCATCAGCGTCAACACACGCAATTGCTCTCCCCGCAAAAGGCGGCAATCGCACGGGACGATATCCCCCTCACGCAAAAGCAGGATATCCCCCCTGACCACGCGCCGTGCCGAGACCGCGAGTAGTTTGCCCTCGCGCAGAACGTGCACGCGCGGAATACGGTACTCAGCTACTCGTTTTTCATCCTTATAGTATCTGTATAGAACGTATACGAACGCCCCAACACACACAGCAAGGAGCAAGCACACGGCAAGCCCTTGCATGGGGTTGGTGAGAGTTGCAGTCATCAAAGTGCAAAAAAGTAGTAAAAGAATGGCAGGATCACACAAAACGGCACGCAAATGCCGCTTCCACGTGCCCGTGGAGACATCAAAGAGCGTATTGGCACCATCCCTTTTACAACGAGAACGAGCCGCCTTGCGGGAAATCCCACAGGCGGCATTGGTATGCAATTGTTGACAGACGGCGTCAGGAGCCATCTGATGCCATTTTGCATTCTTTTCGTTCATAAAATCTCCTTATGCTCACATACAAAGAACGCGGATGTGCTCGCCGTCGGAGTCGATCTTCGCCATGCTGTAGCGTCTGCCGTAATCGGCGATGATCTGCTCAGCCAGCTGATCCTCAATCTCCTTTTGAATATAACGTCGCATATTGCGCGCTCCGAATTTGCGCGAGTAGGATTTTTGTGCAATCAATTCAAGCACTGTATCGGTATAAGAGAGCGTGATATTCTTTTCATTCAGCGAAAGCTTCAGCTCCTCCAAAAGAATGCGTGCAATCTGTACAAAGTCTGCCTCGTCCAGCTGACGGAAGGTGATGATCTCGTCCACGCGATTGATAAACTCGGGGCGCAAAAATCCCTCCAGCGCCTTTTGCGTTCTTCCCTCCTCCAAGGAGGTCTCAAAAGCCGCAAAGCCTGCCAGAGCACCCGTGCGGTCGGAGCCTGCGTTGGTGGTCATCACGATGACGGTATTTTCAAAATTTACGGTCTTGCCGCGTGCATCGGTAATGCGTCCGTCATCCAAGATTTGTAAAAGGATGTTGAGCACATCGGGATGCGCCTTTTCGATCTCGTCAAAGAGTACGATGGAATAGGGGCGGCGGCGGATCTTTTCGGTCAGTTGTCCTGCCTCGTCATATCCCACGTATCCGGGAGGCGCGCCAATGATGCGAGAGACAGAGTGCTTTTCCATAAACTCTGACATATCCAAGCGGATGAGGGTCTCGGGTGAATGGAAGAGCTCGTTTGCAAGCGTTTTGACAAGCTCGGTCTTGCCCACACCCGTAGGACCAGCAAAAATGAAGGAAACCGGCTTTCTCTTATAAGCAATGCCTGCGCGGTTGCGCTTGATCGCCTTTGCAACGGCTTCTACTGCGGGATCCTGACCGATGATACGCTCCTTGAGGCGTCCTTCCAGGCGGTCGATCTGCGTAAATTCATTTTCGGTGATATTGGTTGCGGGCACGCCCGTCCAAAGCTCGATCACGTTTGCAATCTCGTTCTCCGTCAAGGTAACCGTTTTGGTTTGAGGCTCGATCTCACCCAGGCGCTCGGAGAGCTTCAGCTCCTCGGCACGCACCTTTGCGATCTCCTCGTATCTGCTCTGCTCCACGGCATCGTTGCCTGCAATCTCCCCCTCCAGCTCCTCGCGCTTTTGCTTCAGATCCAAAAGGCGGTCGCGGATACGGTAGGATTCATTGAGGACTGCCGACTCCAGCGAAAGTGCCGAAGCCGCCTCGTCCAAAAGGTCGATTGCCTTATCGGGCAGATAACGATCGGTGATATAGCGCTCCGACAGCACCACGGCACGGCGGAGCACGTTTTCGGGGATGATGACTCCGTGGAACTCCTCGTAGTAATGCTTGATACCGCACAGCATCTCAAGAGTTTCCTCCACCGAGGGCTCGTTAACGGTAACCGGCTGGAAACGACGCTCCAGTGCCGAATCTTTTTCAATATACTTACGATATTCGTTTAAAGTGGTAGCGCCGATGATCTGCACCTCGCCGCGCGAGAGTGCGGGCTTGAGAATATTTGCCGCGTTGACGCTTCCCTCTGCCTCGCCCGTACCAACGATGTTGTGCACCTCATCGATCACGAGAATAGCGTTGCCCACAGCGTGAACCTCGCTCAAAAGTCCCAAAATACGGGACTCGAACTGTCCGCGGAACTGCGTTCCCGCAACCAGTGCGGTCATATCCAAAAGATAAATTTCCTTGCCCTGGAGTTTATACGGAACCTCACCTGCGGCAATGCGGATCGCCAACGCCTCGGCGATCGCGGTCTTACCGACACCGGGTTCACCAATGAGACAAGGATTGTTCTTTTGGCGGCGGCAAAGGATCTGTATGACACGTGAAAGCTCACGGTCACGACCGATGATGCGGTCCAGCTTTCCCTCTCTTGCATACTGCGTCAGATTGCGGCTGTAGGTGGGAAGGAACTTGAGCTTTTTCTCCTCTTTTTCCTTCTTTTTATCCTTTTTCTGCTCTCCCGACGCAGGAGCTTGCCCCTCGGATGGGACCTGGTTGCCGTCGGGCTTGGAAAAGAGCCCTGCATCACGGAAGAGCTTGGGAAGATCGATCGCGGGTGCACCGCCATCCTCCTTATCGTCGCAATCCGAAGGCGTTTCGGTTTGCGCGAGCATGGAGTTGAGATCCTCCTCGGCGTTTTCCAGCTGTTCGGGAGAAATACCCAATTGCCCCATGACGTTGCCGACCAGGTTATCTACGGGGACGCCCATTTCCTTGGCGCACTTGAGGCAGAGCCCCTTGGTAGTCTTTTCCCCGTTTTCCATTTTCGTTACGAAAATCACTGCCATACGCTTATGGCATTGTGAACACATGACCATGTAAACTTAACTGTTCTCCGCAGTCGCGGAGCCTTTCCTTTGCATTTGCGTTTTGGAAAAGCCCACCGAAAGAACGGCAGGCTTTTTCGGGATTTTTATGCTTGAGGCGCTTGAGAGAACCAAGCACTTCCGATGTTGAAGATCTTGATTGCTTCCAGCAATGCGGAATCGCCAAAGAACTTGACGACAACGGTTTGCTGATAAAAATCGGTTTCACCGAAAAAGAGCTTGATGACGGAGGCAACCATCAAAAGGATGATTGCTGCCATCAAAGCGCCCCAAACGGCACCCAGGACGCGATTCGCCGCGCCAAGAAGCTTGATCTTATCGGTAAGTGCGGTCAAAAGCCATGCAACCACACTCAAGCCGATGAATGCCAATACGAACACAAGAATATAGCCGAGAATATTGGAGATCAAGGTGGAGATGGGGTCTGCAATACCAAGGGTAACCGACTCCACCAAAGCCTCGCCCGACTCTGCAGAGGTCGCATCTGCGATCTGCTGCTTTACGTCCTCGGTCATAATAAACTGCGGGAATGCCGCGGTGATCTCCTCTACGTTGATGGCAGAGGAAGCATCAAGATACAACGCATTGACTTTTTCATAAACAAAGTTGTAAACGGGATTACCGATAAAGGAATCCTTCAAAATCAGGCCCAGGTGCGAGCCGAGCAGGTATGCCAGCACGACTGAAAGGATCAGCTTTGCCGAGCGGATCAAGCTTTTGATAAATCCGCGCTTGATGCCAAGAGCGATCATAATGATTGCAATGATAATAAACAGAACGTCAAAAATCAGATGTGTCATTGTTACTGTCTCCTTTGGTTGAATTTTTTATGAGTGGAAGGAGATGTAAAACGCCTTTTGCGGTGAGCAGAGCAATGCCTCGCTCTCACTCGCGGCAAGAAGTCGTCTTCCATCGGTGGCGCATTCCGTAAAAGCAACGCTTTGATCGGCAAGCTCCAAGCGGCAAACGCCGCGGTCGGTGGTCCAAAAAACGGCTTTCCCTGCGTATGCAAGATCGCAAAGCCCTTCCCCGACGGTTTCATTATACACCATTTTCCCGTTTTTGTCAAATACTATTACAATATTTTTTGGAGAAATCGTATTTTTTTTGAGACAAACCGCAATTCCGTCCGTACCGACGGAGGACATGGTGGGAATTTTGCCCTCAAAGTCGTAAAATTCCTTTTGCGCGCCCCTCTCATCAAGATATGCAATTCCGTTGCCGCACAGTACCGCAAGCATGCCGGAAGAAGTGAATGCGCAATCGATCCCCATTGAGCCGTCCAGCACCGTTTCGGCAATCGGCTGCGTTTTTCCAACCTCTGCCAGGGTCACTGTGGTTTGCTCGCCCCCTGCATTGGCGGAAAGCGTCAATAGTGCGATGCGTTTTCCATCCGCCGAGAGTGCCGCCCCCATGACGTAGCCACTGCGGTGATAGGCATTGACCGGGGCAAAGCGGCTGTTGTAGAGATAGACCGACGAGGTGGAGGTTTTGGAGGAGGAAATGAGCGCATAAGCACCCGAATCCGAAATTGCCGCACCGTTGATGGGCATTTCGCTCTCGCCTGCGTACATTTGCGTATTCGCGTTATAAAGCGAATACTGTTTTCCTCCCTTTTCATACACCAAAAGGTATTTCCCTGCTCCCACGGCAACGGGATTCTGATAATTGATCTGATGGCTGATCAAGGGTCTGCCCGTGGCGGAAAAAACGGTGACGTTGGTGTTCCCCGCTACGGCAAGCCCCTTGCGGTACAGGGTAAAGCTTTGTGCCTCATCGGTTGGATAGGAGACGGAATCGGCGGAAAAGAGATCCACCTTTTCCGCGGAGGCACCAAGATCCTGAAAGAAGTGATAAAAGTTTTGGTAGGTGATCAGATTGGTATTTGCAAAGAAGGCAAGGCAAACAAACGCAAAGAGCGAAAGATAAAGAACGACCTGCAAAATACCGAGCTTTGCCGAAATATTTTCATAGTATTCGTTTCTCGGTGCATCCGATGCGAGTGCCGACGTGCGCGCACGCGGACGCCGAAGGCGTTCCAAAAGCTTCATTGCAAATACTCCTTTCGATCAATACTCTACAGCGTTGAGATACAAGCCGCAGGCAGGCATGGTCATACCCGCTTGTGTGCGGTCACGAGATGCGGTGATGCGTACGACGTCCTCGGGGGTCAGCTTTCCAAGACCGACGTCCACAAGCGTCCCCGCAAGAATGCGTACCATGTTGTAAAGAAATCCGTTGGCGCGCACCCGAAAGATCAGGCACTCGCCCTCCCGTTTTACCTCGGCAAGGGTGACGTTGCGCACCGTAGAGGTCACCTTGGACCCCTGCGCCATGTAAGCGGCAAAATCCTGCTCCCCTACCAATGTTTTTGCGGCGCGGTCCATTTCGGCAAGTCCATGCTCGTCAATGCAGCGCGGCAAGTGACATGCGCGTTCCTCCTCAAATGGATTGCGCACGGGGGCATTGTAGATGCGATAGATATACTCCTTTTCCTTGACGTCGTAACGTGCGTGAAAGTCGTTTGCGACCCACGCGGCGTAATATACGCTGATGTCCTGCGGCAGATGCGCCGTAAGCGCCATGGGAATCCGTTCGCTTGGAATGGAGGTTGGAAGCTCGTCGCTTCCCTTTTTTGCAACGGTTGCGCAAAACGCATTTGCGTGCACACCGCTGTCGGTGCGGCTACAGCCGACGATATCGCAATCGTAGCCGAACAGCGCCGCCGTAGCCTCATTCAACCGTTGTTGAATGCTGACGGCGTTGGGCTGCACTTGGTAGCCGCAATAATTGGTTCCGATATATCGGATCTTGATCAATAGCTTCATACCGTCAATTCAACACGTACAAAAGATCGATCTGATTGAGCAAGACCAGAGCGACACAGCATGCGATCACCGCCGCCGACAGAACAAAGTCCGAGGCGTGGCATTGCATGACGTTGAGTCGTGTTCTCCCCTCTCCGCCGTGATAGCAACGGCATTCCATTGCATCGGCAAGCTGTGTGGCGCGATTGATGGCGGAAACGAATAGCGGTATCAGGATCGGGATGAGCGCCTTTGCGCGTTGGAAGAGGTTGCCCGTGGTAAAGTTTGCACCTCTTGCCTTTTGCGCGCTCATGATCTTTTCCGTCTCCTCTGTCAAAGTAGGAATAAAGCGCAACGTGATGGACATCATCATTGCGAACACGTGCACGGGAACGTGCAGCTTTTTGAGCGGAGCCAACAAAGCCTCCAATGCGTCTGTCAGATCCATTGGGGTTGTGGTGTAGGTCAAAAAGATACCGGTTGCGGTGATGAGCGAAAAGATACGCAAAAACATGAATACCGCACGCCAGATGCCCTCGGCGTAAATGCGGATGCCCCAAAGCTCCACCAAAAGGATCTCTCCCGTACCGAAAAAGATATTGATGACTACGGTAAAACCGATGATAAAGAGCAACGGTGAGATGGATCGCAGGATTGTTTTGAATGGGATCTTGCTCATGATGATGAGTGCGAAAGACGAAAGAAGCAACGCGCCGAAGGAAACGACGCTCTTGCACAAAAACGTTCCTACGATATAAACGATGGTAACAAGGATCTTAAAACGCGGATCCATACGGTGGATTAAGGAGTCAGCCGGGTAATACTGTCCAAAGGAAATCCCCTTCATACCCGATCGCCCCCTCTCTCAAACAGCCCATGCAACGCGGCAACTGCTTCGTCAACGGTATAGACGTTTTTGGGAACGTCCACACCGCGCTCACGCAAAAGCTTCATCAAATGTGTGATCTGCGGCACGTCAAGTCCCGTTTTGGCAAGCTCATCCACGTGTGCAAAGACCTCGGCTCTCTCACCCTGCAAAAGCACCTTTGCGCCCGACATGACGATAACGTCGTCGCAATAGCGCGCCATATCCTCCATGCTGTGGCTGACGATCAGCACTGTGGATCCCGTTTTTCTTTGGTATTCGCGGATGCCGTCAAAGATATAGGTCCTTCCAAGCGGATCAAGTCCTGCGGCGGGCTCGTCCAACACCAGCACCTCCGGGCGCATGGCAATTACACCCGCCAAAGCAACGCGGCGCTTTTGTCCTCCCGAAAGGTCAAAGGGCGATTTGTCGAGCAGATCCTCACCGATGTCGGTAAATGCCGCCGCCTCTAAGACGCGTGCGCGGATCTCTTCCTCGTCAAGCCCCATATTGCGAGGACCGTATGCGATATCGGCAAAAACGGTCTCCTCAAAGAGCTGATACTCGGGATATTGCATAACAAGCCCCACACGGAAGCAGAGCTTTGCCGCTTTTTCTTTGATTTCGGCTTTGATCAGCTTTTTGCGCTTATGCTTGGAAAGAGAGGCGTATTCCTCTTTTTTACTCCAAGAATCAAGCACGTCCTCGAGAGTACTGTTGATATCGTAATCATCCAACAGCACGCGCCCCGACGTGGGCTTGATCAAGCCGTTGAGCATTTGCATCATGGTGGACTTTCCCGAGCCTGTATGACCGATGATGCCCGTGATGCATCCTGCGCGAATGCCTACCGAGACGTCGTCAAGTGCCGTCTGCTCGTAGGGGGTGCCCGCGCTGTAAACGTAGCTCACGTGGTCTAAATAAATCTTATTCATTGTGCTCCTCTGTTTTGGGTTCCATGATTGTTCAGTGCGCGCACCAGCATATCGGCGCACGCCTCGGGTGAGGAAAGCTCCTTCCCTTCAACGGAAATGCCACACGCCCGCAGTCGATGGATCAGCTCCGCACATTGCGGAACCTCCAAGCCTACGTTGTGCAGGATTTCGCGGTGGGCAAACACCTCGTCGGGGGTGCCGTCCATCAAAAGCTTACCGTCGTTGATGACGATCACTCGGTCTGCCTCTGCCGCCTCGTTCATATAGTGGGTAATGTTGAGCACCGTCATTCCGTGCTCACGGTTGAGCAGTCGAATGGTATCCAGCACCTCTCTGCGCCCTCCGGGATCAAGCATAGCGGTGGATTCGTCAAAAATGACGCACTGCGGCATCATGGCAAGAATGCCTGCAATGGCAACGCGTTGCTTTTGTCCGCCCGAGAGGCGATGTGGCTCATGCTTGGCGTAAGCGGACATGCCAACCGTCTCCAGGGATTGATCCACACGACGGCGAAGCTCCTCTCGCTCCACACCCAGGTTTTCAGGCCCGAAGGCAACGTCCTGCTCGACAATGGTGGCAACCAATTGGTTGTCGGGATTCTGGAACACCATGCCAACGTTCTTGCGCAACTGCAGGATCTCTTCATCCTTCAGATCCTTGCGGCACAGATCCAACCCGTTCACCACGAGTGTTCCCGAGGTAGGCTCCAATATCAAATTCAAAAGCTTTGCGAAGGTGGATTTGCCCGAGCCGTTGTGCCCCAGCACCGCCACGTATTCGCCACGGTGGATATCCACCGAAAAGTTTTGCAATGCGGGATCCTCTACCTTACCGTCCGCATCGGCATAGGAGAAGGAAAGGTTCTCCGCATGAATAAACAGGTCTGACAAAATCTTCTATCCTTTCGTCTGTAATCAATCCTCAAGATACCAGCGCGAGCTTGCACCGCAGGGCAAAAAAGCACCCGTTTGCGTCACGCGAAGTCCAAGCTCCCCCGACTCGATACATCCGCCGTAGCGTGCACGCACCTTCAATTCCAACAGATAGCTCATCGTCAAGGGAGAGAGACCCGTGGTGTAGGAATTGACCAGGAAAAAGAGCGGCTTATCGGAGAGCAGCTGTGAGGTCAGGGAGATCAATTCGTCGATGCTGTCCTCCAGCTTCCATACCTCCCCACCGGGACCTCTGCCGTAGGAGGGGGGATCCATAATGATACCATCGTAGTGGTTTCCGCGGCGGATCTCACGCTCGACGAACTTTTTGCAGTCGTCAACGATGTAGCGGATCGGCGCCTCGGAAAGCCCCGACAAGGCGGCGTTCTCCTTTGCTTGCGCAACGATGCCCTTGGAAGCATCCACATGCACGACCGATGCGCCAGCCTTTGCTGCGGCAACGGTTGCGCCTCCCGTATAAGCGAAGAGATTGAGTACCTTAATGGGGCGGTCGGCTTTTTGGATCAGTCCCGAGAACCAATCCCAATTTGCCGCCTGCTCGGGAAAGAGACCCGTGTGCTTAAAGCCCATGGGACGCAAAACAAAGCCGAGCTCACCGTATTTGATGTTCCAGGATTGCGGAAGCTTGTTTTTGACCCAAGCACCGCCGCCCGAGGAGGAGCGTCGATAGATGCCGTCCGCGCGCTTCCACGCCGGGTGCTTTGCAGCTCCCTTCCAGATGATCTGCGGGTCGGGGCGGATGAGGATATAGTCTCCCCATCGCTCCAAGCGTTCGCCATCCGACGTATCTAATAATTCATAATCCTTCCAATTTTCAGAAAACCACATTTTGTCTGTTCCCTCTCGCTTATTTGTTATAGTACTGTGCCAGGCGCGAGCCTCCGCTGTGCGCGTGGCAAATGGCAATGGCAAGTGCATCGGCGGTATCGTCGGGCTTGGGCGGCGCCGCAAGACCTAAGAGCATGGTGACCATGCTGATGACCTGCTTTTTTTCGGCGCGACCGTATCCCACCACCGCCTGCTTGACCTGCAAGGGCGTATATTCAAAGATCTTGACGCCCGCACGCTCTGCAGCAAGCAGAATGACACCGCGCGCCTCGGCTACGCGGATACCCGTTGTGATGTTGGTGTTGAAGAACAGCTCCTCCACCGCCATGGCATCGGGATGATACTTTTCGATCAGCTCGTTCATGCCGTCAAAAATCTGTTTTAACCGCTCCTCCGTCCGCATTCCCGCAGGGGTTTGCAGGGAGCCGTATGCAATCGTTTTAAACCTTGCGTTCCGATATTCGATCACGCCCCAGCCGACAATTGCCAAGCCGGGATCTATTCCCAAAATAATCAATCAAGCTCTCCAATCCGTCATACATAAATATCCAATTATAATTATACTACTTTTTTTATCAAAAGTCAAACAAATATTTGAATTTTTAGAAAATTCCGTGTAGAAATTACAGATTTTTGGTTTACAGAAGCATTTTTTTATGGTATAATAGCAATATATTGTATTTTTTTGTGGAGGTAACACTCATGCCCATTCTTCCGTTGCACGCAAATGACCTGATCCAGCTGAAAAAAGCGCATCCGTGCGGAGGCAAGATCTTTCGTATTTTGCGCGTGGGAAGCGAGGTCCGCATCGTATGCCAGACCTGTGGCAGAGATATGACCATTGACCGAATCAAGCTGGAAAAAGCCGTAAAGCAGATCCTTGCGGATAAGACCTCGGACGCAAAAGATTAAGAAAGGAACCGAATGATATGAATATCTTCCGAAAAAAAGACGGCGAAAAGCGTTCTTTGAAGGCTCTCCCGGGGCTTTTGAAGAACAATACGCGCCTGCAAAGCGTTTGGGCTGAGTACGGCTACCTTCTTTTATGTATGATCATCCCTGCCGTGGTCATGTATCTGATCTATCTGGCAAGGGGCGAACATCCCTTTGGTAATGGCTGTGTGCTGGTGCTGGACCTCAACGGTCAGTACGTATGGTTCTTTGAGGCGTTGCGCAACTTCGTACACGGAGATGCAGAGCTGCTCTACTCCTTCTCCCGTGCCCTGGGCGGTGAGTTTTTGGGTATTTACGCCTACTATCTTGCAAGCCCGCTGTCCTTCCTTGTGTGTCTGTTTCCGCAAAACCGCATGCTGGAGGCACTCCTGGCACTCTTTTTGCTCAAGTGTGCGCTGTGTGGCGGAACCTTTGGCTATTACATGCACAAGACGCTGAAGGATAAAAGCAAGCTTTCCGTCATCGCATTTTCTTGCTTCTACGCGCTTTCCTCCTATGCAGTGGTACAGCAGCACAACACCATGTGGATCGACGCCGTCATGTGGCTCCCCCTGATCACGCTTGGCATCGAGTCGGTCATCAAGCACGGAAAATTCAAGCTTTACACCGTTTCCCTTGCCATTGCACTGTTCAGCAACTACTACATCGGCTACATGCTCTGCATCTATTGCCTGATCTACTTCTTCGTTTACTACTTTGCACACACCGAAGATTACCGCAACAATCCCTTGCGTGAGCGCTTCCATTTTTGGCGCTCGCTTGGGCGCATGGCGGGATATTCGATCCTTGCCGTTGGCATTGCGGCGGTGATCATTTTTGCCGCTTACTATTCGCTCAACTTTGGAAAGACCACCTTCAGCAACCCCGACTGGGAGTTTGCAATGAAGTTTGACATGCTGGAGTTCCTCTACAAGCTCTTGCCCGGCTCTTACGATACGGTGCGCCCTGACGGACTCCCCTTTGTCTATTGCGGCATGCTGACGCTCCTGCTCATCCCCTCTTACTTCCTTTCCAAGAAATACCCGATGCAGCAAAAGATCTTTTCGGGTATATTGCTGCTGATTCTGTTTGCAAGCTTTTCCATCAACATCGTTGACCTGGTATGGCACGGCTTCCAGAATCCGAACTGGCTCAATTATCGTTACAGCTTTATGTTCTCCTTTTATCTGTGCGTGCTTGCCTGCCGCGCCTTTGCGGACTTTGAAAACGTCTCCTTGCGTGTCACCATGGGAACGGGCGGCTTGATCGCGCTGTTTTGCGTGATTCTGCAAAAGTACGGCAACCCCGACGAGGGACATTTTGACCCCAACGATTTTGCCTGCATTTATTTCTCTTTGATCTTGATCTTTGCCTATATTGCCGCTTTGGCGATCCTGCGCAAGTCTTTGACCCCTCAGGTTGCAAGTGCGGGGCTGTTGGCGGTGATCATCATTGAGGTATTCCTCAACGGCTTGTGGAACATCAGCGCCCTTGGCATGGACGTCGGCTACTCCAAATACAGCTATTACAATGATTTTCTCAACAAGGCGCGCCCCATTGTGGAAGAGGTGCAGGAGAAGGACGACAGCTTCTACCGCATGGAAAAGACCTTCTTCCGCAAGACCAACGACAATATGGCGCTTGGCATGCGCGGACTTTCCGGATCGACCTCTACGCTCAACAAGGAGACCATCAAGTTTTTGAACAAGATGGGCTACTCCTCCAAGTCGCATTGGTCCAAATATCTCGGCGGCACGCCCGTAAGCGATTCCCTGCTTGGCTTGAAGTACGTGATCTCCGACGATGACATCTACCAAAATTACTACGACGAATTTGCCACCGATAAAAAGAACGGCTACACCGCTTACCTCAATCCCTACGCCCTCTCGATTGCTTACGCCGTAGACGAGGACGTGCTGGAGTTCCCGCTCGGCTTTGTTGAGGACGAGCTGTTGGAGGATTTGGACGAGAACGGCGAGGTCAAGGAAAAGAGCGCGCTCTCCAAGCTCATCGGATCCTTGAAGGAAGCGATGAACGAATGGCTGAACGTGGAAGAAACCAAGGCGACCGTATACGAGGACCACTACGACAGCCATTTTGAACGCCTCAACGCAATGGTCAGCGCCATGCTTGGCGAAGAAGAAACACTGCAGATCTTTGTTCCCGTTTCGCACACCTTCCGCAAAAGCGGCGTCTTTTACGGAAGTTATTCGGATAACGAGGCAGGATACTCCAAGGAGACCCCCACTGCCACCGGTACGCTGACCTGCACCGTGGAGGACGTTCCCGTATCCGCCGAGATCTTTTTCTACGCCCCCACCGACTATCCGCGTGAGGTAGATCTGACCCTTACGGTCAACGACGGAACTCCCGAGGATTTTGGTACGTTTAACGGAAATGAAAGCAACCGTATCATATCCCTTGGCATGTACGAGGCAGGCGACTATCTGGAGCTTGAAATGACGCTGACCACGGACAACTTTTTCGTCAAGCGAGACGCAGACTACTTCTACTACATTGATTGGGCAGTGTTTGAGGATGCGATGGAGCGTCTTGCCGAAAAACAGTTCAAGATCACCGATTATACCGAAAGCTCCTTTGAAGGCACCTTTACCGCCGCAGATGAAAGCGAGCTTTTGATGACCACCATTCCCTACGACAACGGCTGGCAGGTCTTTGTAGACGGCGAGCGCGTAGAGATCACCAAGGCGTTTGGCGCTCTGCTTGCATTCCACATCGAGGGAGATGCCGGTGAGGAGCACGAAATTCGTATGGTCTACAGTCCCAAAACCATTACCGTCGGCTTGATCATCTCGCTGATCTCCATTGCCATCTTTATTCTGCTTCTGATCCTGGATCGCCGCTTCCACTTTGGTTGTAAGGTCCGCGATGACATCGATTACGATGAGGAAACCGAAGAATCAGAGGACGAAAAGGAAACTGATAGCGATGAGGATGCCGATAAGGCTGAGAAACCCGAACAGATCGAGGAAGCCGAAGAAACCGAGGTGACCGAGGAAGAAACCTCCGAGGAAGAAAACTCCGAAGAAAAAAACTCCGACGAAGAAACACCGCAGGACAGCGAAGTGACATCAGACGCGCCACAAGATTCCCTTTCCCCCGAAAAAAACGAAGAAAATGAAGATGATGATAGAAAGGACTAAACTCCTATGTTTTACTATCTGTGCGGAAAATTAACGTATCTTGAAAATGCTTTTGCTGTAATTGACGTGGGCGGTGTTGGCTACAAGCTCACCGTCAGCGGAACGACCTACGATGCCATGCCAGCAAGCCGTTCGGTCAAGGACCCTCCCACGGTCAAGCTCTTTACGTACATGGCTGTGCGCGAGGACGATATCGAGCTGTTCGGCTTTGCCACCGAGACCGAGCTTTCCACCTTTAAGCTTTTGATCACCGTATCGGGCGTCGGTCCCAAGGCGGCAATGTCCATCCTCTCCTTCCTCACCCCCGAAAAATTCGCGCTTGCCGTTTGTACCGATGACAAAAAAACGATCTCCAAGGCAAACGGTATCGGTCCCAAGACCGCCGCGCGTATTATTTTGGAATTGAAGGATAAGCTGCTCAAATCGCAGGGCGGCGATCTTCCCACGCTTCCCTCCTCGCAGGGTGCATCCGTACCTCCCAAGAACGAAAAGCTTTCCGAAGCCGTTGACGCTTTGATGGTATTGGGATATTCCCGTGCGGAGGCACTTGCGGCAATCAAGGATATGGATCTTTCCAAAATGGAGCTGGAGGAGATCATTCGCCTCTCGCTCAAAAAGCTGATGAAATATTGACGTAGCAGAAAGGACGCCGAATGGATACCAACGAATTTGATTTTGAAAATCGGATCATGAATACCGGCTACTCGGCACAGGACTCCGACGTGGAATTTTCCCTGCGCCCAAAAACGCTGGATGAATACATCGGCCAGGAAAAGGTCAAGGAAAACCTCAAGGTCTATATTGAGGCGGCAAAGGGACGCGGAGATCCATTGGATCACGTGCTGCTCTACGGCCCTCCCGGTCTTGGTAAAACTACGCTTTCCAACATCATCGCGGCAGAGATGGGCGTGAATATTCGCGTCACGTCCGGTCCCGCCATTGAAAAGCAGGGCGATCTTGCCGCCATTCTGACCAACCTCAACGAAGGGGACGTGCTCTTTATCGACGAGATCCACCGCCTCTCCCGCAGTGTGGAGGAGATCCTTTACCCTGCCATGGAGGATTACGCGCTGGACATCATCATCGGAAAAGGTCCGTCGGCACGCAGCATCCGCATCGATCTGCCCCGATTTACCCTCATTGGTGCGACCACAAGAGCGGGACAGATGACCACGCCCTTGCGTGATCGCTTTGGCGTGATCCTCAAATTGGAGCTTTACACCCCCGAAGAGCTTGCCACCATCGTGCGCCGCAATGCTGGCATTTTGGAAATGGACATCACCGACGACGGTGCCATTGAGATTGCAAGCCGCTCTCGCGGAACGCCGCGTATTGCCAACCGCCTGCTCAAGCGTGTGCGTGACTTTGCACAGATCAAGGGCGATGGAAGGATCGATTCCAACATTGCAAATTACGCCCTGACGCGCCTTGAGATCGACCAGCTGGGACTTGACAATGTGGACAGACGCATGCTGGAAACCATCATCAAGTTTTACGGCGGTGGTCCCGTGGGTCTTGAAACGCTTGCCGCCACCGTTGGCGAGGAGGCAATCACCCTGGAGGATATGTACGAGCCTTACCTGATGCAGATCGGTTTTCTCTCACGCACGCCGCGCGGCAGATGCGTCACGCATCTGGCTTATCAGCATTTAGGACTGCCCTCTCCCGTAATGCCCACCCCCTCCGAGCAAATGAAGCTGTTTGGAGACACTGCGGACGAGGTGTAACGTGACTTTATATCTGACTGTTTCAGAAAACAGCTTTCACGCCTGCAATATTCGCATCAAGGATGCAACTCAAACACGCTTTTACCGCGTCGAGCCGCAGTCTTCCCCGACCTTTTTGGACGTAGAGATTGACGGAACCGAATGCGATATTGCAATAGCGCCGATCAAACCAACGGCAACTTTCAAATGGGATGATCAAGCACCGCAAAGCCATTTTCTCAATCGGCTTGCAGACAAATGCGGACAGTCCCTGCTTTCCTTTGTCGATCAGATGTTTTTACGCGTCACCTGTGAATATCACCTGACCGATCTGAAGGACGGCGACTACGTGGACGTGATTGCAAGATCCTATTCTTACGGCTTGTGGGATCGCTGGGGACTGTTTGAGCTGTTACCAATGGCATATGCCTTTTTTGAGGTGGAGCACAGCGGTAACCTCGCACCTTTGACGCAAGCCTTTGGAACCAACCGCTCTGACGTGATCAAAATGGCACGAAAGCTTGCCTTATTGACTCATTTGGGCTGGCATATCGTCTTTATGTACCCATTGCAGGTCAGTCGCATCAAGCGACTTTCCAAAAACAGAAAGGTTTTCAAAGCCTTAAAGAAATTTAACCGCATGAGCGCAGAGGAACGCGAGGAACTAAAGCGAAAAGAGGAAGAAGCGCTCTGACCTCGCACGCGCGCTGCAACGCTCTGCCATGTAAAACGAGGAGGCTTGTATGATCCTGAAAATTTTCCCCGAACCCAAAGATCTTACACTCACGCGCGAGGGAGATGCAAAATTCCCCCTCCTTGTAAAGACGAGCTGTGAGGAATGGGAATCGACGATTGACGTATTTACGTCCGCATTTTTGAAAATTCACGGTGCCGCGCTCAAAAAAGGAGACGGCGGCATCCTGCTCTCGTTTTCGCCCGACGTCAGGAGCGACGGCTACAAAATTGAGGTTGACGACACGATCCGTATTCTTGCCTCCACACGTGAGGGCATTTTGTACGGTCTTGCAACCGTCTTGCAGCTGGTAACGGTCAAGGACGGGATGATCTGCTCCCCCGTGGTACAGATCTGCGATTACCCCGACAAGGATTTTCGCGGCTTGATGCTGGATCTCGTATCTAAGTACCACACCTCCAAAACCCTTTTTCAGTACGTTGACCTTTGCTTTTTCTACAAAGTCAAATATCTGCATTTGCACGTCATGGACAACCGTGCGTACCGTTTGCCCTCCAAGGCATTTCCCCTTCTCTCCGCCGCTCAGCCCGGCTACAGCAAGGAGGAGCTTGCACAACTGAACGCTTATGCCGAAGCACGCGGCGTGACGTTGATCCCGGAGCTGGAAATTCCCGGACACGCAACCATGCTCACACGCATATATCCCGAAATATTCAAAAACCGGTTGGAGGGAAACACCGCGCTCCTGACCACCGAAAACGGCGACGTGCTCGATCCTGACAGTATCATCTGTGCAGGCAGTCAGATAGCTACCGATGCTTTGCGCACGATGCTGGACGAAATTTGTGAGCTGTTCCCTCATACACCCTATATTCACATTGGCGGCGACGAAGCCGACAGCGCGGTTTGGGATTTTTGCCCCGTTTGCAAGTCTTACATCAAGGAGCATGGCTTGAAGGACTCCAACGACCTTTACGTAGAGTTTACGGCACGGATCGCACAGATGGTATTGGATAAAGGAAGAACTCCGATCGTATGGGAGGGCTTTCCCAAGGAAAGTATTCCGCGTATTCCCAGAGAGACGATCGTCATTGCGTGGGAATCGCACTACCATCAAGCGCAGGATTTGTTGGACGAGGGCTTTCGCATCATCAACGCCTCCTGGCAACCGCTTTACATTGTACCGAGCCTTGTGCGCAGATGGTACGCCAAGGATATTTTGCAATGGGACGTTTACAACCTCCAGCATTGGTGGGAGGGCTCTGCCGCATGCTACAACCCGATCCACCTGCCGCCTACCGACCGTCTTCTCGGCGCACAGATCTGCTCTTGGGGATGTTCGTTTGCACAAGAGGCAGGATTGGTGCTTGAAAACCTTGCCGCCCTTTCCGAGCGGTGCTGGAACGTACAGCGCCGCAGCGATCTGACACAGATGCTGGAAAACATGGAACCGCTTTTAAACGCGGCATCCAGATTGATCAATGAATAAATGCAAAAAGAACCGAGGGTTTGGCGTGATACTCTTAACGGAGAATTCGTAAGCACAAAATTTCGCTAGAGAACTTGTTTTCTCTGCCGATTTGTGGTATAATGAGGCTAGCGAAAAGCCTCCCTCCGATGAGGAAAGCGGCAAAGCCGCGTCAAGATCGCCGTTGGCGACTTGCGGTGGCACGCGTAGCGTGACGGAAGGAGCCTGCGTGACTTTAGGGTTGTAGTATCTTCCTTGTTACGCACTCTCCCTCAGTCCTTTGTCGCTTGCGACATTTGACAGCCTCCCTCCCGGAGGGAGCCTTTGTCTGAGTACAACCTTAGGGGTATGGGCTTT
>JAFTKJ010000009.1 GCA_017453305.1 Clostridia bacterium | reverse complement strand
GCCGTTAAGGCCTTCAAGCTGACCCAATGCACCGGCGCTTATTGGAAGGGTGATCAAAACAACAAGATGCTGCAACGCATCTACGGTATTGCTTATCCCTCCAAAGATGAAATGAACGCATATCTGCAGCAGCAGGAAGAAGCCCTCAAGCGCGACCACAACAAGCTCGGTCGTGAATTGGAGCTTTTCACCACCGTGGATTGTATCGGTCAGGGACTTCCCATCATGCTTCCCAAGGGCGCGCGCGTCATTCAAACCCTGCAGCGTTGGGTAGAGGATGAGGAGCAAAAGCGCGGATACCTTTTGACCAAGACCCCCTTGATGGCAAAGAGAGAGCTGTATAAGATCTCCGGTCACTGGGATCATTACCTGGACGGCATGTTTGTCCTGGGTGACCCTCATGACGAGACCAAGGAGTGCTTTGCTCTGCGTCCCATGACCTGTCCCTTCCAATATCAGGTATTTCTGAACAAAAAGCGTTCCTACCGCGATCTGCCCATGCGCCTGGGCGAGACCTCCACGCTCTTCCGCAACGAGGATTCGGGCGAGATGCACGGCTTGATCCGCGTACGTCAGTTCACCATCTCCGAGGGACACCTCATTCTGCGCCCCGATCAGCTTGCCGAGGAGTTCAAGGGCTGCCTGGATCTTGCCATGCACATGCTTGACACCTTAGGATTAAAGGAGGATTGCTCCTTCCGCTTCTCGCAATGGGATCCCGCACGTACCGATAAGTACGAGGGCACGCCCGAGCAATGGAACGAGGCACAGGGTATTATGAAGGAGCTGTTGGACGAGAACAAGATCGACTATACCATCGGTATCGACGAGGCTGCGTTCTACGGACCTAAGCTCGACATTCAGATCAAGAACGTGTTTGGAAAAGAGGATACCCTCATCACCATTCAGATCGACATGCTGCTTGCAAAGAAGTTCGGCATGGAATACGTTGACTCCAACAATCAGCTGGTAATGCCTTATATCATTCACCGTACCTCCATGGGCTGCTATGAAAGAACGCTTGCGCTTCTGATCGAAAAGTATGCAGGCGCATTCCCGCTGTGGCTCGCCCCCGAGCAGATCCGCATTTTGCCCATCGGCGACGAGCACGTGGAGTATGCAAAATCCGTCAAGGAAAAGCTGGATGCCGCAGGCTTGCGCGTAGAGCTGGATGATTCCTCCAACACCATCGGCTACAAGATCCGCAATACCCAGCTCCAAAAGGTACCTTACATGCTCATCATCGGTGCCAAGGAGGTAGAGGAGGGAACCGTTTCCGTACGTAACCGTGCGGGCGAAACGGTCTCCAAATCGGTAGATGCCTTCCTTGCCGAGGCAATGGTTGAGGTTGCCACCAAAAAGAGATAACAATTAAAAAAGGGGGATTTCTTTGGGAAGTCCCCCTCAAAATTGCTTTGAGGAATGAATATGGAACAAATGATACTGAAAAACGGGCGTCCCGACATAACCGAAGGGCGCGAGGCGCGCGAGGTGCGCACGTACGAGCTGTTGGATCAGCTTGATATTCCTTATGCGCGCGTGGATCACGCACCTGCCGAAACCATGGAGCTTTGCCGTGAGATCGATGCGGTGCTCGGTGCTCCCATTTGTAAAAATCTGTTTTTATGCAATCGGCAGGGAACGGTGTTTTACCTTTTGATGATGCCGGGGGATAAGCCCTTTAAAACCAAGGAGCTCTCGGCACAAATCGGCTCGGCGCGCCTTTCCTTTGCCTCTCCCGAAAAGATGCTGGAGTATTTGGACATTCGCCCGGGCGCCGTCAGCGTAATGGGCTTGATGAATGATACTGCCAACGCGGTGCGGCTGTTGGTGGATGAGGATATTCTCAAGGGGGAATTTGTAGGCTGTCATCCGTGTGTCAACACCTCCAGCCTCAAGCTTTCGACCAAGGATCTGTTCGAGCGCTTTTTGCCCGCCGTCGGACACACTTACCAGACGGTGCACTTGGTAGGAATGGAATAAAAAAGGTAGAGCCTTCCGTAGCTTGACGGAAGGCTCGCCCTTTTTTGGGGGCGCTTTTTTCAAAGTTTCATCGCTTGTGTTTTTACCTCACTTTGTACCAAAAAATTATGGAAATATAATATTTTTAATCCCACTTGACTTTTGCGAACAAGTATAGTATAATTCGTTTTGTGCAGAATACAAATATAAAACGTTGTATTTATATGAAAATCCTACACGAAAGGAGCATATATGTTTTTATACATTGATGACAGCCGATGCGACTTATTGCCGTTTTACGTTATGACTCTTGGAAGTGATTACGACCAGACGCGTGTCTCGCGTCCCGAGGGATACATTGCCCACCACATTTTTTGCGTGGAAAAGGGAAGCGGTGTGTTTGAAACACCTCGCGGCAAGGTGACCCTGGAGGAGGGAAGCGTGATCTTTATGCGCAAGGGCTATCCCACCTGCTACTATCCTGCAGGTGAGGAATTCAAGGTTGGGTTTATCACCTTTGACGGAGAGAGCGTGGATCGCCTTTTGGACTATTACCGCGCCGAGGGATTTTTGTATTGTAAGAGTGAGACGCTGGTATCCATGATTGGTCATTGTGCGCGCGTCGGCTCAAAAAATGCCACCCCCGACACACTTTCGCATATGCTTTACGAAATCCTTGCACACTTTTTTGCCCGCACAAAGGGGAGCCGCGAAACACCAAGTCTTGCACGTGCCAAGAATTACGTCGAGCAGTACTATTACGACGCTGAGCTATCCGTGGCGGAAATTGCGCGTAACGCAGGTATTTCGCAGTCACTTTTGTTTCGCCTTTTTCGCGAGGAGGAGCACGTTACCCCCGTCGATTATCTGCGCCGTTTTCGCATTCGACGCGCCAAGCAGCTCCTCTTGCAAAATCCGGGTGCACGCATTTCCGACGTTGCCACACGGTGCGGCTTTTCCGACAGCTCCTATTTTTGTAAGGTCTTTCGCGATCTGACCGATATGACCCCCAAGGAATTTCTTGCAACCTACGCGTTTTAACTGTTTTTTTTGTGCATTTGAGCGCAATTGCCCAAAAAGAGGGCGCAAAATTCTATTGACGAAAAAAATGATCTGTGGTATAATAAAATGAATATTTGTTTCGACAAAATATGACCCCGAAAGCCTATTAACCAACAAAAAGGAGAACTTCTTATGTATTACGTACTTTGCAATCCCTTATCCGGTAACAAGCAGGGAGCCGTTTTGTCTCAGTCACTCATTTCCAAGCTCCCCGAAAACGAACTGAAGTTTATCGACATTCGCACCGTGGAGGATTACGCCTCCTTCTGGAATACCATTGATTTTAAAAACGATACCGTCGTGATCTCCGGCGGTGACGGCACGCTCAACCGCTTTATTAATTCAAATCTTGACGCTGAGCTGCCCGAAAATCTTTATTATTACGCATCCGGTAGCGGAAACGATTTTAAAAAGGACGTCTCTCCCGACTCCGATGATCTGATTCCGTTGCACAAATACATCAAGGACCTGCCTATCGTTACCGTCAACGGCAAGCAGTCACGCTTCATCAATGGCATCGGCTTTGGTATTGATGGATATTGCTGTGAGGTGGGCGACAAGAAAAAGGAAAAATCCGATAAGCCCGTCAATTACACTGCCATTGCCATCAAGGGCTTGCTGTTCTTCTTCAAGCCTGCCAATGCAAAGGTCACGGTCGACGGCGTAACCAAGGAGTTCCGTCGCGCGTGGATCGCACCCACTATGAAGGGCAAATATTACGGTGGCGGCATGATGGTAGCCCCCGAGCAGGATCGCTTCGATCCCGATGGAAAGCTTTCACTGTCCCTTTTGTACGGCTCGGGAAAGCTTAAGACCCTGATGGTATTTCCGTCTATTTTCCAGGGGGAGCACGTCAAGCATACCGAAATGGTGGAGATTCTGCGCGGACACGAGATCACCGTAGAGTTTGACCGTCCTACGGCTCTGCAGATCGACGGCGAGACCGTGCTTGGTGTTACCTCTTATCACGTCAGCTCCGGCAAAGGCGCGGCTGTAGCGGAGGCTATGGCAACCAAATAACTTCAGAAAGGCTGAACACTTATGCTTTGTTACATTTTCATGCTTCTCTCCGCCATTGGAAGCGGCCTGCTTGTGTGGGGGACGGGAATACATTGGCTTTGGGCGATCCCCATTTTTGTGGGCATGTTCATCGTTATCAATCCGCTCTATTTCTGCGCGTTGTGGATCTCAACGATCTTCCTTCCCAAAAAGGATCCCATCGAAAAGCCGCTCAAGGGCGTCTATTTTATGATACAGTTCAGCTGTGATTGGCTTATGACGCTGTTGCGTGTTAAGATCCGCTTTGAAGGCATGGAGCAATTTCCGAATGAGCCCTTCGTCTTGGTTTCCAATCACCTTTCTAACTTTGACCCCATCGTCATCCTTGCAAAGGTCAAGGGGCGCAAGATCGCGTTTATCTCTAAAAAATCCAACTTCAAAATTCCCGTTGCGGGTGTTTACGTTCATAACGCCGGTTTTCTTGCCATCGACCGCGAAAACGCCATGAGTGCGTTGCGTACCTTAAAGCGCGCAGGCGAGATGATGAACAAGGAAAGCATGATCATGGGCATTTATCCCGAGGGAACGCGCAGCAAGTCGGGTGAGCTTTTGGAGTTCAAGGAGGGCGCATTCCTGCTTGCCAAGCGCGCAAATGCACCCGTGGTGGTCATCACCACCGAGGGTACCAATCAGATCTCAAAGAGAATGCTTTGGAAGCGTACGAACGTAGATTTGAAGGTGCGTGAGGTCATCGACCGCGATACCGTCAAGAGCATGTCTATGGCAGAGCTTGCCGCGCACGTGCGTAAGACCGTGGAGGACGGTTTGCATCAGTCCTCCAAATAAGGAGCATCCTATAAGGAGTATTCATGAATTTCGAACACATCCCAAAAAGCAATCTCCATACGCACACGCGCTTTGCCGACGGTAAGCACACAGCCGAGGAGGTCGTACTCTCGGCTATTGAAAAGGGTATGGAGGTCATCGGCTTTTCCGAGCATTCCTACAATGGCAGAAACGACGTTTACGGCATGAAGGACGAGGAGACCGTGGCGGCATATCGCGCCGAGATCCAAAAATTGCAAAAGGCTTACGGCGAGCGCATCCGCATTCTGCTTGGTATCGAGCAGGATTCCTTCGGCGGTATTCCCACAGCCCCGTACGATTACGTCCTGGGCTCGGTGCACTACGTGTACCTGGGGGGAGAATTTTGCGCAGTCGACCACAGCAGGGCGGTCATGGAGGATGCCATTCGCCGTCATTGCGGCGGAGATCCCTTTGTTTACACCAAGGAATACTATCGCCTGGTTGCCGAGGTGGAAAAGAGTACGCAATGCGATATTGTCGGGCATTTCGACCTTGTTACCAAGTTCAACGAGGGGGGGGCAATGTTTGACGAGAGCGATCCCCGATACGTTCGCCCTGCCTTGGAGGCGCTGGATGCGCTTTTGGAAAAAGACGTGATCTTTGAGGTGAACACGGGCGCGATCTCACGCGGTTACCGCACAACACCGTATCCCGCTACTGTTTTTTTGCGCCGCATTGCCGAAAAGCGCGGCACGATCACCGTCAATGCAGATTCCCATCACAAGGATACCTTGACTTACGCCTTTGACCAGGCATTCGGTATTTTGAAGGCTTGCGGCATTGGCTCGGTCCTTGTAATGACACGGGATGGATGGAAGAGCTATCCGCTTTGAAAAAAATACTTGACAAAAACGCCGACGTTTGATATAATACTACCATAATACCAAATATATGGGAGAACAAAAATGAATTTTTTTGATGAACTTGTAAATTATGACAAAGAGGTCTTTGATGCGTGCTCGCTTGAGCTCAACCGTCAGCGTCAGAACATTGAGCTGATCGCATCCGAGAACATCGTCTCCAAGGCGGTTCTTTTGGCTGCAGGCACCGTTTTGACCAATAAGTATGCCGAGGGCTTTCCCGGTAAGCGCTACTACGGCGGTTGTCAGTATGTAGACATCGTGGAGGACATTGCACGCGAAAGAGCCAAAAAGCTCTTCGGTGCGGAGCATGCAAACGTGCAGCCTCACTGCGGTGCCAGCGCAAACCTCGCTACCTTTTTCGCATTCCTGAACCCGGGCGACACCGTTATGGGCTTGAATTTGGCTCATGGAGGACACCTTTCTCACGGTTCTCCCGTCAATATTTCGGGTAAGTATTTCAACATCGTTCCTTACAGCGTCTCCGATGATACCGAAATGCTCGACTATGAGGAAATGCGCCGCGTTGCACTGGAGTGCAAGCCAAAAATGATCATTGCCGGCGCAAGCGCTTACTCCCGTACCATCGATTTTGCCAAGATCCGTGAGATCGCCGACGAGGTCGGTGCCATCTACATGGTCGATATGGCACACATTGCGGGACTTGTTGCCGCAGGTCTGCATCCCAGCCCCGTTCCTTACGCCGACGTTGTTACCACTACCACGCACAAAACCCTGCGCGGTCCGCGCGGTGGCTTGATCCTTTGCCGCGAAAAGTACGCAAAGCAGATCGATAAGGCTGTTTTCCCGGGTACGCAGGGCGGTCCTCTGATGCACATCATCGCCGCCAAGGCGGTGGCTTTTGGGGAAGCGATGACCGAGGAATTCAAGGAATACCAAAAGCAGATCGTCAAGAACGCAAAGGTGCTTTGCACTGCCTTGACCGAGGCTGGCTTCCGCGTGGTTTCGGGTGACACCGACAATCACCTGATGCTCATCGACCTGCGCCCCTTCGGTATTACGGGTAAGGAGATGGAAAAGCGTCTTGACGAGGTGCACATCACCGCCAATAAAAACGCCATCCCCAACGATCCCGAAACACCTTTCGTCACCAGCGGTATCCGCGTCGGTACGCCTGCCGTAACCTCCCGTGGATTTAAGGAGGCAGAAATGCTGAAGATCGCACAGTGGATGAAGGACATCGCCACCGACTTTGAGGGCAATCGCGAGCGCGTCAGTGCAGAGGTTGTCGCGCTTTGCGAAAAATTCCCGATCTACGATTGATCAGAGCTTATAAAATAGGAAAAAATCTAAAAAAAGCATTGACAAAGCTTTTGAAATATGCTATAATGACAAAAAAGTGATAGAGGCGCACTTGAATAAGAGTATCCGACGCGGAAAAGCTTGCGCAAGCGTTGCGGCGGAGAAAGGATTCGGTGCCGAAG
Source organism: Clostridia bacterium (assembly GCA_017453305.1). GTDB lineage: Bacteria > Bacillota > Clostridia > Oscillospirales > CAG-272 > UMGS1865. The sequence goes on along the minus strand of JAFTKJ010000009.1, from coordinate 4,051 downwards.
GACGGCTGGGCGTACGCCGCTCCTGGCATTGCGGAAAACATCCGTTGTGTTGTCGCAGAAATGCGGAGAGCTATCGAAATCCCGAATACAGCCATCCTTTGTGGTGGATAAGGGGCAGAGGTATGCTTTTGCGCGTACCTCTGTCTTTGTTTATAAAAACATCTGAAAGGATTTGAAAAACATGAAGCAAACTGTCTTTACGGGTGCGGCTACCGCCATTGTAACACCTTTTAAGAATAACGAGGTCGATTACGAGCAATTCGGCAGATTGATCGAATGGCAGATTGCCGAGGGGATCGATGCCATCGTTGCCTGCGGAACCACGGGTGAGGGATCAACACTCACCGACGAGGAGCACCGCGACGTGATCGCGTACGCCGTGAAAAAGGTAAACGGACGCGTACCCGTCATTGCGGGTACGGGCTCTAACGATACTGCATACGCAATTGATTTGACCAAATTTGCATGCGAGGCAGGTGCCGATGCCATGCTGCTTGTCACTCCTTATTACAACAAGGCAACGCAAAAGGGATTGATCAAGTCCTTTGAGGCTGTGGCAGACGTCAGCACCAAGCCCTGCATCCTTTACAACGTTCCCTCGCGCACGGGTTGTAATCTGTTGCCCGCAAGCGCGGCGGCACTTGCCGATCATCCCAACATCGTTGCAATCAAGGAGGCATGCGGCAACATTTCGCAAATTGCCGAGCTTGCATCCCTGGTGCGCGGCAAAATGGACATTTATTCGGGCAACGACGACCAGATCGTACCCGTCCTCTCCCTGGGCGGCAAGGGCGTGATTTCCGTTCTTTCCAATCTGATGCCCCGTGAAACGAGCTTGATGTGCAAAAAGTTCTTCGAGGGTGACGTTGCAGGCAGCTGCAAGATGCAGTTGGATCTGCTGGAGCTGGTCAACGCGCTCTTCTGCGAGGTCAACCCCATTCCCGTCAAGGCGGCAATGGCGGCAATGGGCTTTGGAGAAAACAGCCTGCGCCTGCCTCTGACTCCCATGGAGCCGCAAAACGAGGCAAAGCTCCTGGATCTGATGCGCAAGCAGGGCTTGATTTAAACGAAAGGATCAAAGCATTTTATGAAGATACTGATCTGCGGCGTTGGCGGCCGCATGGGAAGAGAAGTGGCAAAGCTTGCCCTGGACGGTGTGCGCGGTGCGCGCGCGGTTGCGGGCTTTGATATCCTTCCCGTTGATACGCGTGAGTTTCCCACCTACACCGATTGGGCAAGTGTAAACGAGGAGATCGATTGCATCATCGATTTCTCTCATCACACGGCAACGGAGGCGCTGTTGAACTTTGCAAAGGCAAAAAAGATCCCCGTTGTGCTTGCCACCACGGGACATACGGAGGAGGAGCTTCAAATCATCGCGGAGGCGACCGAGGTGATCCCCGTGTTCCGATCCGCAAATATGTCACTTGGCATCGCTCTTTTGGTCGAGCTTGCAAAAACGACCGCAAAGGCGTTTCCCGATGCGGATATCGAGATCATCGAAAAGCACCATAACCGCAAGCTGGACGCTCCCAGCGGAACGGCGCTCCTTTTGGCAAACGCCATCAAGACGGTACGCGAGCGTGCAAGATTGATCTTTGGCAGAAGCGGACAAGCCAAGAGAGAAGCAGACGAGATCGGCATTCACGCCATTCGCATGGGCAATATCATCGGTGAGCACGAGGTGATTGTGGGAACCGATACCCAAACCATTACGCTCAAGCACGAGGCGCACAGCCGCTCGCTCTTTGCCGAGGGCGCGCTTGCTGCGGCAGAATACCTGTGCGGAAAGCCCGCAGGACTTTACGACATGGAGCGTATGATCTCCGAAAACTGATCTTCATTTTGATAAAAAGAGGATAAATCAATGATTTGTAACAATCTTACCGTAAACGGCGAGGGACACCTTTGCCTTGGCGGTCAGGATACGGTGGCACTTGCCGCACAATATGGAACTCCCTTGTACCTTTTGGACGAGGACCGCATTCGTGAGCGTTGCCGCACTTATATGAAAGCCATGCACGAAGCTTTTGGCGAGCGTGCGCTTCCGCTTTATGCCGGCAAGGCGGCTTCCTTCAAGCAGATCTACCGCATCATGAAGGAAGAGGGAATGGGTGTGGACGTGGTCTCCTCGGGCGAGATCTGTACCGCTGTGTCGGTTGGATTCCCCATGGAGCGCGCATATTTTCACAGCAATAACAAAACCGACGCCGACGTTGCCTACGCAATGGAGCACGGCATTGGTTATTTTGTGGTCGATAACCGCGAGGAGCTGGACGCCATTGAAAAAGAGGCAAGCGCGCGCGGAATCACGCAAAAGATCCTTCTGCGCCTCACGCCGGGCATTGATCCCCATACCTATGAGGCAATTGCCACGGGAAAGGTGGATTCCAAATTCGGCTCCGCAATTGAAACGGGGCAGGCAGACGAGATCACTGCCTATGCGCTGAGCCTTGCGCATATCAAGCTTTCGGGCTACCATTGCCACATCGGCTCGCAGGTGTTTGATTCCGACACCTTTTTGCGCGCCGCGGCGATCATGCTGGAGTTTGCCAACCAAATGAGAGAGAAGTACGGTCTTGTTATCGATGAGCTTGACCTTGGCGGCGGCTACGGCGTGCGCTATTTGGAGGAGCATCCCGAGATCGACATTGCGGCAAATATCATTGCGGTTGGCTTGGCGGTCAAGGCACAATGTATGATGCTGCAATACCCCATGCCTGCAGTGCGCATGGAGCCCGGGCGCAGTATCGTTGCCGACGCAGGCATGACGCTTTACAGCGTTGGAACGGTCAAGCGTATTCCGGGATATAAGAATTACGTGTCGGTGGACGGCGGAATGACCGATAATCCGCGCTATGCCCTCTATCAGGCACCCTATACCGTTCTTCTGGCAAACCGCGCAAATGATAAAAGCGAGCGCTTTCAGTGCTCGGTGGTCGGGCGTTGCTGTGAAAGCGGCGACATCTTGCAGGAGCACGTTTCGCTCCCCGCAAATACCGCGCGCGGCGACCTTTTGGCTGTCCTGACAACGGGGGCGTATAACTATTCCATGTCCTCCAATTACAATCGCATTCCCAAGCCCCCCGTGGTCATGCTCAAGGACGGCAAGAGCTACGTTGCCGTCAAGCGCGAGACCTACGAGGACGTTTGCAGAAACGATATATAATGATTAAAAAGATTGCAGGGGAAACTTTTTCGAGAAAAAGTTTCCTCTGCAATATAAAAAGAAAAACAAGAAAAGGGGAGGTGGATACCGTGGAGGAAAACGAGGTTGTAAAAATCAAGCTCCGTCGCATTTTTAACGTCTTTCACTCAAGGGTGTATTTGTGGATGTTGATGTATGCTTCCATATTTGCCGTTTATATGATCGTATCGATCCGTAATGATATAAACGATCCTTTGATATCCCTTGGCGTCGCTCTTTTCTGCGTTTCATTGGCTATGCAGGATGTGGTTTTACATTGTCCAAAATATCTTTTGATTTTTGAAAAAAGGGTTGAATTTGAGGATTACATCAATATGCGTCCGAAAAACAGAATGGGAAAGGGCTTTTGGTGGTTGAAGGTCCACTATTCCGTTTCCGAAATTCATGACGTAGAATTCCACCAAAATGCAATCGAACGACTTTTTAACGTCGGGCACATTTCATTTTCCGGAAAAGCGATCGTGACTGCCAAAAGAGACGTTGACCGTATCCCCGAAAAGGATCGCTTTGTTATTTACGGTATCCGCAATTTCTATGATTTTCAACGAGATTTTTTGTACTGAAAAAAGAACCGAGGTGTAGGCGTGATACTCTTAACGGAGTATCACGCCAACTCTATTCGCCTGCGGCGAGTATATTTCGCCAAAGGCGAAATTTTTGCTTACGCAGTGTTATTTGGCTTACGCCGAGTGATATTCGCTACGCGAGCTTTTAGGCGAATAGAATATCACTGAAGCCGCAAGGCTTCAATATCACGATTGCGATAGCAATCATATCACTCTTTGCGAGAGCAAAGAATATCACTAAAAGCAGAAAAAGAGAGAGCAAAGCGGTTTTTCTTTC
>JAFTKJ010000119.1 GCA_017453305.1 Clostridia bacterium | reverse complement strand
AGTTACACCTGCATTTGATTTTGCATAATTATTATAATACAAAATGCGCCCGATGTCAAGTGCTCGGACGCATTTTTTTATTCTTTTTGAAATCCTTTTTTCGATTTTTTACGCCGCATGTTGATTCCGTCCTTGGAAAAACTGCGGAATTTGTGCCACGACGATCGCAACGAACACCAGCCCACAGCCAATCAATTCGCGCGGCGTCAGCGTGTTTCCCGAAATCAGCCAGCCGCCCAGCGCCGCAAACACGCTCTCCAAGCTCATGGAAAGGGACGCGATGGCAGGCTCGGCGTATTTTTGTCCGTAGATCTGCAACGTGTAGGCAATGCCGCTGGAGACGATGCCAAGATACAGGATCTGCGGTGCGGCGGCAAGAATGTTCGCCCATATGATCTCCTCCATGCAAAGGGAAAGGATGCCCGAAACGACGCCGCACGTCAAAAATTGGAGCATTGAGAGCAGAATTCCCCCCACGGGTTCGCCGTAACGGTCCACCGCAAGGATGTGAAAGCTGAAGCTGATGGCGCAAACGAATACCAGCACGTCGCCAAGGTAGATGCTCTCAATTCCGCCCGAAAGGCTGAGCATATAAATGCCGCCCGTTGCCACGATGACCGCAAGCCAAACGGGAAGGGAGCTTTTCTTTCCAAAAAAGATGGAAATCACGGGGACAAGCACCACGTACAAGGCGGTCAAAAAGCCTGCGCGCGCTTCACTTGCCGCACCTGCGGGATAGGCGGAAAGTCCGAATTGCTGAAAATTAACGCTGATGGCAAGCAATACGCCGCAAAGCACGCCGCCGACGAGCATTTCTTTCAATTTTGATTTTTCCTTTGGAAAGATCGGCGCATGAGTCTTGCACTTTTTGATCAGGAGCAGGCAAAACAAAAATGCCGCACCAATAAAGGATCGCAGAGAATTAAAAATAAAAGGGGGTACCAGGTCGGCGGCTTGCGCTTGCGCGACAAACGCCAAGCCCCAAAGCAGGGCGGCAAGACACAAAATGGCGCTGCCCTTGACGTTGTTAAAGCTTTTCACAGGAGTTCACGTCCTTTTTTCAAAGATGCTCCCATTATAGCACAGACGTTCAAAAAAGTCAATCGTTTTGCAAATATTGTAAACTTTTATGCAAAATTCTTGCATTTATAATGCAATGGTGCTATAATAATATGTATATTCGTGAAAGGAGGAGCCCGTTTTGTCACAGCTGACGCAAAGAGCCATTGTTGAAACCACCTTGCGCTTGGTAGAGCGCAAGCCGTTGAATAAGATCACCGTGCGCGACATCGTTGAGGCGTGCGGCATTACGCGAAACACCTTCTATTACCACTTTCACGATATCTACGAGGTATTGGAGCACGCTCTGAGCTTTGAATTCGAGCGCCTTGGCGAATCGGGTGAGGAGATGGGGGAGGAGCCCTTGATCTCGGCTCTGCATTTTTGCATCACTTATAAAAACGTGCTGTTCAATCTTTACCGCTCCATCGGCTACGAGGAGCTGGCGCAGTACGTCAAAAAACAGCTGCACAAGCTTTTGCAAAAGCGAATTTGCAAGGCGGTGGGCGAGAGAAAAATCGAGGAGCGCGATCTTGAATTGATCTGCATGCTTTGCGAGGAGGCGATCACAGGGGCGTTGATGCGCGTGATCACCGATCCAAAACGAACTGTTACCCCCGAGGAAGCGGATGCCGTCATCGAGCGTGTGCGTGCGCTGTTTGACGGGGAATTGTCGCGCATTCTGGAGAAATGTGAGGGTAGCGCAAGGCTCTGAATTTTAGTACAAAATTCCCCAAATGCCCAAAAAACAGACATTTTCCGCGTTTTGCATATGGAAAAAAATGAATTTATCATATAGAATTATGCTGACGATTTGTGATCAGCAGAAAGGAGAAACCAATGAACGAGCATTTCAATGTAAAAACCAACAGTGCCATCGTAAAAAGCGCAAAGATCGTACATTTGTGTTCGGCTGTGATCTTTTTGATCGCGGGAATGCTTTTGATCTTCGTTCCGGATTTTGAAAATTCGGGATCTTTTCGCAATATCTTGGTTGGAAGCGCCAGCATCCTCATCGGTATCGCGGGCGTGTACGGCTATTTTTCCAACGATATGTACCGTTTGGCTTTTCAATTGGACTTTGCTTTGGGAATCTTCAACGTTATTTTCGGTATTTTGCTGATCATCAACCCGGTACAGCTTTCTGTGCTTCTGCCCACCGCAATCTCGGTTCTGACCCTGCTGGATGGCGGAAACAAGTCTCAAATGGCGCTGGAAGGTCAACGCTTTGGCATTCACAAGTGGTATCTTGTGCTTTTGTCGGCGGTGGTCGAGATCGCTGTGGGAATTGTTCTCATCATTCTTGCATATCATGAACTGGACGTGCGTGTATGGATGGGCGTTGCAATGGGCGTGGTTGGCATTACCAACTTCTGGACCACCATGTATACGGTCCGTATTCGGGAGAATCGTCAAATTCTTTCGGATAAATAAGGAGAAAATAACAAATGAGAAGGATCCGTATCCTGACCGACTCTTGCTCGGATCTCAGCGGAGATCTTTTAAAGCGCTATGATCTTGCATACTGCCGCATGAACACGGTCTATAACGAGGAGGAGACCCCTGCGTCCCTGACCTGGGAGTATTATACGCCTCGTGAGCTGTACGACATCATGCGTCACGGTGAGCGCGTTAAGACCACGCAGGTTCCGCCCGAGGAATTCATGCGCGTGTTTGAGGCGTATCTCGAGGAGGGCTGTGACCTGATCTATATCGGTTGCTCCGGCAAGCAGAGCGGATCGGTCAACACCGCGACCGTTCTTTCCAAAAAACTGCTGGAGAAGTATCCCGATGCCAAAATTGCCTGCATCGATTCCCTCAACGCCTCCATTGGCGAGGGGATGCTTGCCATTGCCGCTTCGGAAATGGTAAGAGAGGGCAAGAGCTTTGACGAGGTGGTGGAGGCAACGCTGGCTTTGTGCAATCGTGTGCGCCAGTTTGTCACCGTTCATTCTCTTGACGCTCTGCATCGCGCCGGAAGAGTGAAGGGAAGTGCCGCCTTCTTTGGCAATCTCATGGGAGTCAAGCCCATTCTGATCTCGGATGCCGACGGCGAGCAGACGCCGATCAAAAAGGTCAAGGGGCGCATGCCCTCCTTTCAGGAATTGGTGGCGCAGATCAAATCTGTCATTCAAAATCCCGAGGAGCAGACCGTGTATCTGGCGCATGCCGATTGCTCGGAGGCAGAGATCGAGTTTTTGAAGTCTGCGGTGATGGAGGCTATTCCGTGCCGTGGTGTGGAGGTCGTCTACATCGGTCCCATCATCGGCGCCAGCATTGGTCCCGATGCAGTAGGGCTTTGGTGCTTCGGTGACGAGGTGACCTACCGTGTAGGAGATGCAAAGTGATGACCCGCGTGACGTTTGACGGCGCCGTTTTTGCCGGTATGGTACGTGCGGGTGCGGCAAATCTGCATCTGCATATGGAGGAGGTCAATGACCTCAACGTGTTCCCGATCCCCGACGGTGACACGGGTGAAAATATGATGCTGACGATGCGCGGCGGCGTCAATGCCTTGGAAAAGGGCGTGGAAGCCGATCTTTCCGTGACTGCAAGCGCGGTGGCGGATGGAATGCTGATGGGCGCGCGCGGCAATTCGGGGGTCATTTTGTCGCAGTTTTTTGCAGGTATTGCCGAAGGCTTGCAGGCACACGCTACGGGAGACGTCGCCGCATTGGAAAAGGCGATCGCCTGCGGTGTGGGCTGTGCATTCGAGTCGGTATCTGTCCCCACCCCGGGAACGATCCTGACCGTCATCAAGGACGCGGGCAACTATGCGGCACATTGCAATTGTGACAGCATTGAGGCGTATTTTGCCGCCTTTGTGGAGGAGGCAGAACGCTCCCTGGCGCGCACGCCCGAGCTGTTGCCGGTGTTGCGCGAGGCAGGCGTGGTGGATTCCGGCGGTGCGGGGCTTCTTTACGTGGCAAAGGGTATGTATGCCTATCTTTGCGGCGCGGAGATTGCACAAGCGCAAGACGAGCCCGTCGGCACGGGTGTGGGAGTGATCGATCCCGACCTGTTCGGCGCAGACAGCGTGATGGAATTCGGCTATTGCACCGAATGTCTGTTGCGTCTGCAGCATGCCAAAACCAATATTGCGGAGTTTGAGGTCGCTACGCTGACCGATTATCTGAACAGCATCGGAGACTCTGTGGTCGCCGTCAAAAACGACAGCATCGTCAAGCTCCACGTACATACCATGACACCCTACAAGGTGTTGGAATATTGCCAACGCTTCGGCGAATTTTTAACTGTCAAGATCGAAAATATGATGCTGCAGCACAACGAGACCGTGGCACGGGAGTCGGCTCCCGCGATGTCAGAGGCCGTGCATGAGCGCAAGCCTTACGGAATTGTAACGGTGGCGTCGGGCGAGGGGATCAAGGCGACGTTTTGCGAGATGGGCGCCGACGAGGTGATCCACGGCGGACAAACAATGAACCCCGGAACCGAGGACTTTATCCACGCCTTCGACCGCGTCAATGCGGATACGGTGTTTGTCCTGCCCAACAACGGCAACGTTATTATGGCGGCACAGCAGGCGGCAGGCATGTACGCCTCCTCGGACGTGCGCGTCATTCCCACGCGCTCCATCGGCGACGGCTATGCCGTGCTTTCCATGCTGGATCTTGACCGTGAGAGCGCCGACGAAATAGAAGAAGAAATGAAGGAAGCCATGCAGGACGTCGTGACCGTGGAGATATCCAAGAGCATCCGCGATGCCGACATGAACGGCGTGCACATCCAAAAGGGTGATTATCTTGCCATTGCAGGGAAAGAGATCCTTGCCGCAGGGCAGGATCGCGAAGCCATTGCGTGCGCGGTGACCGACACCATGGATATTCCTTCCCGTTCGGTGATTCTGATCATTTGCGGAAAGAGTGCCTCCATCGAGGAGGGCGCCGTGATCGAATCCCACATCAAAAAACAGCATCCGTTTACCGAGGTCTGCCTGTGCGACGGAGGTCAGGACGTCT
>JAFTKJ010000118.1 GCA_017453305.1 Clostridia bacterium | reverse complement strand
ATTTCAATTCCCATTGTTTTTCCCTCCCAGTATTTCATTTATCTTATAAACGGTGTCATTTACGAATGACGGTATCTCTTACGAAAATCGCTTGGCGACATGCCCACACGCTTTCGGAAGGCACGGCTGAAATTGCTGTCGTCGCTAAAGCCACAGCTTTCCACAATATCACCGATGGAAAGCGATGTGGTTGCCAGCATACGCTTGGCGGCAAGGAGACGGCAGGCAAACAGATACTCCATGGGAGATTTTCCCGTAACACGCTTAAACAGATGCGACAGATGCGAGGCACTCAGGTGATATTCCTCCTCCAGCGCGTTCAAGGAATAATCCTCGTAATAGCGATCCTCAAAGCGTTGACGGATGCTGTGGATCAGCTTGGTGTTCTCGCCGTTTGACTCATCGCTTTGCCATGGCAACCGCCTGCAAACGTGGACGATCAATTCACAAAACAGCGAGCGCAGCATCTCATCCCGAAAAGGCTCTGATGCCTGATATTCCGCAACCATGCGCGCAAAAAGTGCCTCTAATGCTTCCCGTTCGTGCGGATCGGTCAATTGATAGAAGAATTCGTCGGTGCGATTGAAGAGCAGAAAAAGCAGATATTCATTCTCTTGCCACTCCCCAGAGCGCGGCTGTACGCGCAAGGAATAGCGTTGATAGATATCAGTCTTAACCTTGATGGAATGCTCAGTTAAGCGGTTGAAGATCAACAGTGTCCCGTCCGACACTGTTTGTCTGTTTCCATCCACAATCACGTCCGCCGTACCGTGGCAGATATAAAGCAGCTGATGTCCCTCGTGAAAGTGACTGGGCTTTCCATTGGGCGTATCAGCATAGGAAACCGAAAAGGAACGCTGATTTTGATTAACGCCTTTCATGACCGCTCTCCTTTCTTTTAAAAATAATGAGGTGTACGGGGATTTCTACATGTTTTTGATATTCGCATTATACCCGATTTCAAAAGAAATGTCAAGTAAAAAAGAAAACAGGACAGATATTACAGATTGGAGATTTGATGCGCTTGGAAAATTTCTCCCATATATTGTTATTATACACGACTTTTTTAAAAAAAGCAAGATTTACATAAAAGAAAACAAAATTTATCTATCTTTTTTGCAAAAAATGCGGTATAATGGATACAACAAAACAAAAAGGAGTCATTTTTATGGGTTCAGTTTACACGAACATCACAGATTTTCAGGCAGAAAATCAAAGCACGGGAGCGGCACTTCCTTATACGGAATCATATAAGGTTCTTTCTTCCCCCCTCTCGGTTGGAAATAAGATCATTCCAAACCGCTTGGCATGTCAGGCAATGGAGGGATGTGACGGAACAGCGGGAGGAAGCCCCGACGAGCTCACCATCCGCCGCTATGACCGCTTTGCAACGGGAGGCGCGGGATTGATCTGGTTTGAGGCAACCGCTGTCATGCCGGAGGCACGCGCAAATCCGCGTCAGCTGTATATTCATGACGGAAACTTAGACGACTTCAAGCGCGAGGTTACTCGCATCAAGGAAACCGCGCTCCGTACCAACGGCATTGAACCTGTGGTCATTATGCAGGCAACGCATTCGGGCAGATACAGCAAGCCCGAGGGAACGCCTGCGCCGCTGATTGCTTACAATAATCCTATTTTTGAAAAAGATTCCCCCATCGACAAAAGCCGCATTGTGACCGACGAGTATCTCGACCGCGTGGGTGAGGCATTGATCAAGGGATCGGTGCTTGCCGAGGCGGCAGGCTTTGACGGGGTGGATATCAAGTGCTGTCACAGATACCTCAACTGCGAGCTGCTTTCCGCTTTTGAAAGAGAGGGACGCTACGGCGGCGATTTTGACAATCGCACACGTCTGTTGCGCGAGAGCGTTGCGGGAGCTATGCAAAGCTGCTCCAAGGACTTTATCATCACCTCACGCCTCAACGCATACGACGGATTCCCCTACCCTTACGGATTTGGTGTCAGTACCGACGGTTCACTGGAGTTTGACCCCACCGAGCCGATTCGCCTGTTGCAGATCCTGTCGGAGATGGGCATGGAAATGATCAATATCACCATGGGCAATCCCTACTTCAATCCGCACGTCAACCGCCCCTTTGCACAAGGTCCGTACGATCCCTCCGAGCATCCGCTCCTGGGCGTATCCAGAATGCTGAAAGGCACCGCGCTTTTAAAGGCGGCGGTACCGCAAATCAAGATCCTTTGCTCCGCGCTCTCTTATCTCGGCGTAGCTGCCCCCGGTGTGGCGGCGGCAATGATCGAGGATGGCGCATTTGACCTGGCAGGCTTTGGTCGTCAGATCTTCGCTTACCCTGATTTTGCAAAGGATATTTTAGATGGCGGCTTGCAAAAGAACAAGTGCTGCATTGCCTGCTCCAAGTGCACCGAGCTGATGCGCTCCGGCTCTACCCCCGGCTGTGTCATCCGCGATCCCCTTTACACAAAGCTCTACCGCGAGATCATTCTCAAAAAATAAGGAGAGAATATTATGAAAAACGCAATTGTAACAGGCTGCCTTGGCGGCATTGGAAAAGCGACCGCAGAACGCTTTTTGAGGGAAGGCTACCGCGTGTTCGGCATGGGACGCACGGGCGTGGAAAAGGCACGCGAGGTGCTCCCCGACGAGAATTTCGTCTATCTTTCGGGGGATCTTTCGGTCGCCGCAGACAGAGAGCGTCTGGTCAACGCCGTGCTCGAAACGGGTGAGCAGATCGACGTTCTGGTCAACGTTGCGGGAGTCGCGCCCAAGGTACGCGCAGATCTTTTGGAAATGAGCGAGGAAAGCTACGACTTTGTCATGGACATCAACACCAAGGGCACCTTCTTTTTGACGCAGGCAGTTGCCAAGTGCATGATCGAAAACGAGGCACAAAACGGCATTCGCGGATACATCTGCAACACCTCCTCACTCTCCGCCTACACCGCATCGGTCAATCGCGGTGAATATTGCATCTCCAAGGCGGGCGTATCCATGATCACAAAGCTCTTTGCCGCGCGACTTGCCGAGTACGGCATCCCCGTCAACGAGGTGCGCCCCGGCATCATTGCCACCGCAATGACCTCCACCGTCACCGAAAAATATGACAACCTCATCGCCGATGGGCTTTTGCCCATTGCCCGCTGGGGAGAGCCTGAGGATATTGCCAACATGATCTATGCGCTGTGCAGCGGCACGCTTTCCTACATGACGGGCAACTCCATCGACGTGGACGGCGGATTCCACCTGCGGAGGCTGTAAATTGATGAAGCAGATACAAACCGTTACCGTTGATACTTTAGTGGTAGGCTCGGGTGCGGCGGGCTACAACGCCGCCAACCGCATTTTGCAGGACGGCAGAAAAAGCGTTGCTCTTTTGACCGAGGGCGTGCTTTGCGGCACCTCCCGCAATACGGGCAGCGACAAGCAGACCTACTACAAGCTCGGTCTTGGGGGCGATTCTCCCGACAGCGTGCGCCGTATGGCGGAGGATCTGTTCTCTTACGGATCCGTGGACGGGGACAACGCGCTTTGTGAGGCGGCACTCTCGGCTCGCTCGTTTTTGCATTTGTGTGAGCTGGGCGTCCCCTTCCCCGTCAATCGCTACGGCGAATACGTGGGATACAAGACCGATCACGATCCCTTTGAGCGCGCGACCTCGGCAGGTCCTTTGACCTCTAAATTTATGACCGAGGCATTACAGCGCGAGGCAGATGCTTTGGGGTTGACCGTTTACGACGGACTGATGGCAGTGGAGATCCTTCAGCATGAGAATGCCGTTTGCGGTGTGCTTGCGTTGGAGAAAAAAAGCGGCGAATTGATTGCCTTTCGCAGTGCGCACGTGGTGCTTGCCACGGGCGGCCCTGCGGGTATCTATGCCGACAGCGTATACCCCACCTCGCAAATGGGTAGCACCGGGCTTGCGTTGCGCGCGGGTGTTCCCTTGCAAAACATGACCGAGTGGCAATACGGACTTGCCTCCCTTTCCCCCCGTTGGAACGTTTCGGGAACCTATATGCAGGTGCTCCCACGCTTTGTTTCGTTGGATGAGGACGGTGTGGAGCACGAATTTCTCGGTGATTATTTTGCCGATCCCTATAAGGCTCTGAGCAACGTCTTTCTCAAGGGCTATCAATGGCCGTTTGACAGCGCAAAGGTACTTGAGGGATCTTCTGTGATCGATCTTTTGGTCTATCGGGAATGCGTACTCAAGCACCGCCGCGTCTATCTGGATTACACCAAAAATCCGTTCGGCTTGGAAAAGATCGACTTTGCAAGGCTCTCGCCCGAGGCGTATCATTATCTGAATCGTGCAGAAGCGTGCTTTGGCACGCCGATTGAGCGTTTGCACCTGATGAATGAGCCGGCAGTGGAGCTGTACCGCACCAAGGGGGTGGATATTGCAAAGGAGCCGTTGGAGATCGCACTTTGCGCACAGCACAACAACGGCGGCATTGCCGTTGACCTTTGGTGGCAGACCTCCCTTTGCGGCTTGTTTGCCGTGGGAGAATGCGCGGGGACACACGGCATCTCCCGTCCCGGAGGCAGTGCGCTCAATGCAGGTCAGGTCGGCTCTCTGCGCGCCGCGCAATATATTTGTGCAGACACGCGCGAAGTCCTGCGTGAGGACGTTTTTGCATCGGTATTACTGACAGCGGCAGCGGAGCATGCGACACTTTGCGCACAGCTGTTGCAAAACAGCGAACCGATCCGCTCCTGGATTGAGCAAGCGCAACGAAGCATGAGTGATCACGGCGCCGCCATTCGCGCCCCCGAACAGCTTAGAACGGCGATCGAGCTTGTCAAGCGGATGCGCAACACATTTTCCACACACGTGGGCGTCGACAAGCCCTCGCTGTTATATCAGGTGTATCAGCTCCGCGACGTGCTGGATACCCAGCTTGTCACGCTTTGTGCCATGCTTGATTTTTCCGTGACCGTCAAGACCACGCGCGGCTCGGCGCTCTACTGCGATCCTGCGGGAGAGCTGCGAGAGGGCTTGGAGGAAATCTTCCGACTCAGCGCAAACCGTCGCGGCGCGGCAGACAAGATCCAAGAGGTCTCTTTGATTGAGAATGAAGCAACGGCTTTTTGGCGTGACGTACGCCCACTCCCTACGTCAAACGAGGCATTTGAAACCGTTTGGAGAGGCTACCGCGAAAACGGAAATATTTTTTAATTTTTTCAAAAGCGGTTGCAATTCGGAACAAAATAATATATAATGAAGTCAACGGATCCAAATCGTTCCGTTGACTTCTCTTATTTCAGGAGGTTTTTGTATGCTGAAAGCACTGCATGACGTCATAAAACAACAGGAGGATAACTACCTCCTCCCCTTTTATTGGCAACACGGCGACCACACCGAGCGCATTCCGCAACAGATCGAGCGCAT
>JAFTKJ010000117.1 GCA_017453305.1 Clostridia bacterium | reverse complement strand
TCTTTCAAGAAGTGCCTATGCAAAATTCCGAATACAGCTTAACAGCAAAACAGCGCAGAGAGTAGAGAATTCAGTCAAGCCTTTTCAGGGAAGTTCTTGAAGGGGGAGTGGGGGAAACTTCTTTCAAGAAGTTTCCCCCACAAAACGTTTTATTTAATTTGCAACGCCGTACCATCTGCCGCCCTGGCTCTTGTCGTTGTCGTCAACGAGAAGCTCCTTGTAGTTGTCGGCAACCTTGCGGAAGACGGAAACATATTTGTCGATCCATTCTTTATCAAAGTGCTTGAACCACGGGATCTGGAAGCAGAGGATCTCCTCGGAGGGACGGCACTTGATGTCGTCCTCGCGCACGTCGCGGTCATTAAAGGCAATGCGCGTGGGCTTTCCTGCGTTGAACAGGTCAAAATCCTTGAAGAATGCGTGGGTATGGAGGCTGTAGTTTCCACCCTCCCAGCAGCAATCCACTCCCTCGGCTCTCATAGCGGCGCAGAAACGTTTGACCGAAAGTCCGCCAAGCTCATCGGGATGGTAGATGCCGTGTGGGCAGTACCAACCTGCCATATTCGAGCCTGTGGATTCATCTACGCGAATGGCGTGCAGTCCGGGGATCTGCTCCAATTGGTCCCAAAAATAGTTCATCGCGCGGCGGATCTCCTTGCAACGCTCGTCATAGTACTTCAGCTGTACGCGGGCGATTGCCGTGCAGACTTGGTTGGCTCTGCCCTTAATGCCGCCCAACGCGATGTTCCAATAGGTAGAGAGCTCGGGGCTTTCTTTGATGAAATTGGGGTTGTTGCGCTCGTAGTGCGCAAACGCGATCGCACGCTCGTAATACTTTTGATTATCGGTAACGATCATACCCAATTCACCCGCAGCAAAGGATTTCATACTCATCAAGGACATTGCGGCAATATCGCCAAACGTACCCAGCTTTTTGCCTTTGTACAAACCGCCCTGTGCGTGAGAAACGTCCTCAATCACCTTCAGGTTATATTTTTTCGCAATCGCCATAATTGGATCCATATCTGCAGGATAGCCGAAGTAGTGTACGACCATGATTGCCTTGGTGCGAGGCGTAATGCAACGCTCAATGTCATTCGGATCCATGGAGAGGTGCTCGTCAATGTTGCAGAAGACAACCGAAATGCCAAGGTTTGCGGCAACCGAAGCAGAGCCCCAATAGGTTTTGGTGGGGCAGATGATCTCATCTCCCATACCAAGTCCCAGTGCAAACATAGCGGTGAGCAACGATGCAGTGCCATTACAAAATGCCAAAGCGTACTTTCTGCCTTGCCATGCGGCAAACTCCTCTTGGAATTTAATGGTTACATCCGTGAGCGAAAAGCTGTTTTTGCGAATGACGTCCAGCGCGGCTGCTTCGTCTTCCTCAGTCATAATCGGCCAAGCAAACAGATCCTTGGGGACTTCGTTTTGGTTGATGGCGGGGGCACCGCCAAAATATGCAAGTTCAGACATGTTCATGTTCTCCTTCTGTTTTAAAGTTTGGATGATTGGTAAATTTCTTCGATCAGGCGGACCGCCTCGTAGCCGTCGCGTGGTGTGCTGAGCAGCTCCTCCTTACCGCGAATGGCTGCGGCAAAGTTGCGCAGCTGCAACAAGTGTCCCTCGTTTTTGAGTTGGGTGGGATCGGAGGCGGTTCCCGCATCGGCTTCGACCGAAAGATCCACCAGCATTTTGCCGTCAATGCACAGCTTTTCCAGCGTAACGTCGGTCAAAATCGCGTATCCGCGTTCTCCCTGAATTTCAATGCGACGGGAAAAGCCGGGAGCGGTGGCGGTGGACGCCTCGATCACGCCAAGCGCGCCGCAATCAAATTCCAACATGGCAACGGCGGTATCTTCTACCTCAATGTCGTGGACGATCGTTTTTGCTCGTCCGCGTAAAAGCTTGGCGTCGCCTACCAAAAAGCGCATCAGATCCACACCGTGAATGCCCTGGTTCATCAAGGCACCGCCACCGTCCATGGCGTAAGTGCCACGCCAGGTGCTGTTGGCGTAATAGGAGGGATCGCGCCAGAATTTCATGTATAGGTCGCAAAGCACCAAACGCCCAAAGGAGCCGTTTTGAATCAGCTCACGCAGGCGCAACACATCTGCTCGGAAGCGATTTTGCGAAACCACGGTAATGAGGTGATGGCTCGTTTCTGCTGCGCGGCAAACGCGCGCGGCATCGTGGGCGTTGAGTGCCATCGGCTTTTCCAAAAAGACGTGCTTGCCCTCACGCAGAGCTTGTACCGCTTGGTCGGCGTGCAAGCCGCTGGGGGTACAGATACAAACGGCGTCGATCGTTTCATCTGCGACCATTGCAGAATAGGAGGGGTAAGCTTTTGTGCCGTATTGAGCGGCAAATTCTGCGCTCCTCTCGGCGCTGTGGTCGTAGCATCCTGCAAGCTCCAAGCCGTCCAGTGCCAAAATAGAGGCGGCGTGTGCCTGCGAAACGATGCCGCAGCCCACAATTCCAAAACGAATAAGCTTCATAAATTCCCTCACAGTCCCAACAGGGCGATGGCGTTGTCGCGTACGATCTTGCGATAATTTTCTTCGCTGATCTCGCCTTTTTCACGCATGTCGCTCAAAAAGCTGTCAAAATCATAGGGGAAGGTGTTTTTTGTAGCGCAAATGTCGCAGCCGTAGTACATACGGTCTGCAAATTCCTCAATAAAGCGCGCGGCATAGTCGCGGTCGCGCATCAGGGCGTTTGCGGCAGAGCCTGCCGAGAGGTCACAACGCAGATTTCCGTATTCGCGCAAAAGCTTGGGGAGTCTGCCTTCCTTGACCTTCCCCGCCGGGTATGTGTTGCGGATCTCGTCCCAACATTCGCCAATCTCTGCCCAGAAGGGCTGGGAGTGACCGAGAATGATGAGATCGGGATGCTTTTTGAGCATTTTTTCCAAGCGGGGGAGTCCGAGATCATCCACAATGCCGTAAAAGCCGCTCGGCTCGGGGGCAATATGAATGGTGACGGGGAGCTTTGCCTTTGCGCAATGATAAAAGAGATTGTCCATTTTCGGATCGTCCGCGTAGAGGTTGGAGGTCAACTCTCCTACGCCGCGTGCGCCCAGTTTTTTGTAGTGATCCAGCAAAAAGCCGAGGTCGGTCTTAGGATCGTTGTGGATCGCACGGGGATCGACGTTACAGAACCAAACAAAGCGGTCGGGATGCTTTGAGGCAATGTGGATGCAGTTTTCGTTCGACATGGGAAGGGAGGTTGCCTCAGGGGAAAGGATGGGAAGCAGAACGCCCTTTTCAACGTTGAGCTTGTCGTAAAAAGTGAAGATTTCCTCGGCGCAAACCATGCGGTAGCCGTCCACGTTGGGAGCGGCATATTGCGGAAAGGCGGTCGCGTGTGCGTGTATGTCGATTTTTTTGATGGTATCCATATGGAAGTTCCTTTCGTTTATTTTTCTATTTTTTGGGGAACGGTTACGGCTCCAATGCGATCAGCGCGTATCCGGCAAAAGCGTTTGCGGGGATCTTGATGCACGTTTCGTTGCCGACACGCTCAATGGAAAGAGCAAGCTCCTCCTCGCACTCGGGGGTACAAAGCTTTGCTTTGGTAGGACGGAAGGGGAGTGCCGTATGCACCGTCAGCGTCATTTCGGGCAGCTTTTTTGCGCCTTTTACAAAGTTTGACAAAAGATCGGTATGCGCGACCATGCAATCATCCTCTGCTATGGTATCGGCAAGATTGACCAAATGCAAAACGACGGCATCCTTTACCTGATAAGAGGTTAAGGTAACGTACTCATTTTCGCATGCGAGGCTGAAATTGGGATGAATGATCTTGCGCAACGCCTTGCCCGTACCGTTTGCGCGCACGGCGCGGCGGTTGGGGACTGCCTTTGTCGGAGGCGGTTGTGGAACACGACGATCGGACCAAACGGTGGGCTGGAACTCCTCGGCTGCGGATTCGTACTGCAAGCGCAGGATCTCGCCCTCCCCCAAGAAGACGTGCGTGTCGGGAGTGAGGGGAGCGCCGAGCAATTCCTCAATGCGCGTCGTTTCGCGTTTTGCCCCCGTTGCGTCAAAGATGGCAAAGTCGCCAAGGATAATCAGTCTGCCGCCACGCTTGACGTAAACGGAGAACTTTTGCAGCTCTTCGTCGCTTGCCATTGCCACGTGGGAGAGCAGGAGTGTACGGTGCTCCAGCATTTGATCGACCGTGTAATCGTCCATGACCATGGAAAGCCCCAGGTTTGCCTCATATGCCGCCTGCATGCCGCCCAGCATTTTTTGCATATAGGCATAACGTGCGTTTGCGGTAAAATCGCGTGTGTTTCTGGAAAAATAGATGCTGAGGTCAGCAATCTTTTTGGGAGCATTGTAGTATTTGAGGTACTTCTTTTCAAATGTGCGGTACGTGCGCTCCAAGGGGGTAACGTCCATGCCCTCGCAGGTTCCCGTGTAGAGCTGTCCCCAAGAGCGTGCCAGTGCCCAGGCAAAATAGGTGGAGTCGGGGCGGTCGGGATAGAACATTGACATCGAAGGAATGCCGTAGTGCTCGCCTGCCGCCTGGCGATGGATCGCCTCTACCATAAAATCAAGATAGGATTGCTTCATCACAGCCGAAAAACAGTTTTCCTGGAAGATGAAGTCCCATAGATCAATGCAATGGTCAAAGGAGTAGCAGGTAGGGCAATGCTTGAGAATGTCCGAGCAGTAGTTGGGACGCAGAAGCTTGAGCCCCATGGACTCATAGTGTGCCGTCAGATCGCGATAGAAGCGCGAGGTGGAGTTGAATTTAAACTTTTTCCACGCAACGTAGACGGGATTGTCATACTTTTCAAAGAATTCATCCCAATGCTCGGGGGTAGGGAGGTCGTAGCCGCTTTCCTCCTTGAATAGCTTACGGCAATGCTCGCAGGCGCAGCTGTGGCCATCACCAAAGTATTGCACGTCATCGTTCATAATGCCGTCAATCCCCGTTGCCGCAACACCCCTGAGATACTCAAAGTAGGTTTTGCGGTATTCGGGATTATTAAAGCACATGGAAAACGCACCATACTGATTTTTGATGTATTCTCCCGTCCTGCCGTCGATCTGTGCAAAGCGGCGAAGATCCACGCCGTTGATCTTGTAATCGGTCGTCAGAAAAGGGAAGAGCTTTTTCCAATTGTCGTACGAGGCGGTTCCTCGACTGTAGGTGAAGAAGTTGCGATCCAGATATCTCCAGCCATCCTTGCCGAGCACGTCGTGCGTCAGGTGGGCACTGTGATGCTCCACCACGCGAATGCCGTACTTGTGGCAGGCGCACACAAGTTTGCGCAAACACTCGTTCAGCTCCTCCCAATAAGGATAGTAGCTGAGGCGAAAATGCGTCAAACTGAATGTAAGAATGATGGTAATGCCGGAGTCGGCAAGCTCCTTTGCGCGTGCGTCAAAGTCCGCTTGCGTGTATTCGAAGATCTCTTTATCATTGTACCAAAACCAGCAAAAGCCCTGTTCCCAAGGCTCCAAGTTCATTTCCCA
>JAFTKJ010000116.1 GCA_017453305.1 Clostridia bacterium | reverse complement strand
CCGTCATTGCAACGCCCACGTACACAGAGATCGAATGCACTACCGCGATATTATAGCACAGCGAGCAGCACGAGGCGACAACGGCAAGCATTTTGGTGTGCCTCGGCTCCTTCATCCAAAACGCGACCGTGGATACCGATGAGCTGAGCGCAGGCAGCAGGCTGAACGCATTTTTCCACGTCAAGCAAGCGGAGGCAGCATACAGCACAAGATACAGGACGAGCAACCATTGGTTTTTTTTATTTTTGCTCGGCGTGTGATAGAACGCGATCGATCGGCTGACGCAAAGCGCGCTGGTTGCCGCCGCCGAAAATGCAGAAAGGATCAAATAATGCGTAAACCAGCAACCGTCCTGAATGCATTTAAAGATCAACAGCTTGCTCCGTTCTTTTCGGGAATAGATGATCAGCGAGCAGCAGATCGCGCAAGCGCCGAAAATTTGTGCTACCCAAGTCATACCGTTACCCAACCCTCTGTTCCGTGTGCGCTTTCGTACATTTTTTCCAAAATATAGCGAGAACGGATCCCGTTCTCTGCGGTAACGATCAAAGGGTCTCCCGTCCGCAAGGCGTTTGCAAAATTATCGGCGGCCTGATTCCATTCCTTGCGAGCGGGATACGGTGCATTCTCGCTCCATTTGCCGTCCTGCCACCAATACGTGTGATCGCCCTCGGGGCCTCCCGAGCAAAGCAGGTACGCACCTCGATCACCGTACACCTCAAAGCGCGTATACCAGGAGGATGCAGGATAGGAGGTCGTGGAAGAAATGCGCGCAACCATACCGTCGCTAAAGCGCATTTGTGCAATGCCGTAGTCCTCAACCTCGATTGCGTGTGTCTGTGTGGTTGCCGTGCATCTGACCGCTTGCGGCATACCGAATACCGTCAGAATACGGTCGATCTCGTGAATACCCTGATTGCTCAACGCACCGCCGCCGTCCATGCTCCACGTACCTCTCCAATGTCCGTTTTCCTTAAAATACTCTGCCGTTCGACGGATATTCAGAATCATATTGGCAGATTTCAGCTTACCGAAAAAGCCGTTTTCCACAGCTGATTTCAATTCGGTGAGCGCACCGCGAAAATGCAGATCAAAGTCGCACGCGAGCAGT
Source organism: Clostridia bacterium (assembly GCA_017453305.1). GTDB lineage: Bacteria > Bacillota > Clostridia > Oscillospirales > CAG-272 > UMGS1865. The sequence continues at coordinate 4,583 of JAFTKJ010000116.1, read as the reverse complement.
AAGCCCATCTCCTTTGCGAGCTCTGCAACGCGAACACATTTTTCATACGAGACGTCCATCGGCTTTGTGACGAGCACGTGCTTACCCGCGCGCAGGCATTGCTCGGCGATATCGCAATGCGTGCCCGTAGGGGTCACCACGTACATGACCTCCACCGTTGGATCGGAAAGAAAATCGTTGATATCGGTGCTGTAGGGCACGTGATACGTCTCACCCACGGTGCGTGCCTTTTCCCCGTTGATATCACAAACGCCGCAGAGCCTGATGCCGTTTGTTTCGGAAAGTTGCTTGCAACGGTTCTTGCCCATACCAAGGCCAACCACCACCATGCGAACGGGATCGTCTGTATACGGCCTTTCAAAGCGGAGCTTGGGGGTCAACGCCGATTTCATGTCGCCGGGCGCGGATGCGGGAATGCTCTGTCGGATATAATCGTAGACGCGCTTGCAGGTCTCGATCCTATCCAGACCGGAGTCCTTCGGCACGTGCGTTTCCACCGAGATCGGCATATCCTTTCCGGTAACGGCAACGCCTGCCAAAACCCGATCCCACGGAACCTTTTTATACGGAAGCTCGGGAATGGTGGAAACGCCGCGGGCTTTGACGTGAATCATGTTGGTATATTTGAGTGCCTTGGTAAAATAGTCCACGCAATCCCCTTGCGCCTCGGGAAGCAGCTCAAACATATTGGAAACGTCCCACGCCATACCCCACTCGGGCACGTTCAACGCCTGCAAAACGCAAATGATCTCATCGGGGGTCACGCCGCAGTTTTCAAACGCGAGGATCAGCCCCGTCTCTCTCGCGCGCTTGGCAATGGGAGAAAACAGATCCAACACCTCAGACAAGGCATCGGGGCGCATGGCAAGCTCGCCGCAGGCGGGATCGGTTTGCGCGTGCTGCCAATAAAAGAAGCTGCGTACGTAAGGCGTCCCCAAAATTTTGGAGGCGCGGATGATGCCCTCAAGCTTTTCCAGCTCCTGTGCCTGCCGCGCGCTGTCGGGAAGATGCACCTTGCAAAGAGAGGACTGAATGACACCGGGCTTGAGCCCGTATTGATCCAGCGCCGCCTTGAGCGCATACAGCTCCTCGTCAGTCTGCTTTTCAATGGGCTTGCCGTTGATCATGCCGCGAAAATCCACGTGCGTCATGCCCCACTCCTTGATGACGGGCAGGACCTCGTAAATATCCTGATAAAATTCATCCGAGAAAATGGAAACGTACATGCTGTTGCTCCTTTGATAAAGATAAAAATCTCATGCATGAAAAAAATCTTGACAAATTCCCATGCTTGTGGTATCATTATAACATAAAATTACTTGTATTGATAGGAATTGTTTCGCAAATAATAGTACTTTTTTAATATTGGAGAATTAGCCATGGATCATCCCATTGGACTGGATGCCGAGATCTGCACCATGCGATCCGCTCCGCCGATCCGTTTTTCGCACCGCAAAAGCATGGACGCACCCGATCGGCACGTCCTTCACTTGAACAATCACATCGAGATCTATGTTTACGTATCCGGAAATCATCAGTACATGGTAGAAAACGCCTTGTACGAACTAAAACGCGGCGATATTGTGATCATTCATCCGCGCGAGGTGCACAAGGCACTCCCTCGGGAGGCATGCTTATACGAGCGCTTTTATTTTTTGGTAGACGAACACACCTTGGACGCGATGTGTCATAATCCTCTTACGCATATTCTGAATCAGACATCGCACTTTGGAAATCGGATCTCACTTGACGAGGAGCGGCGCGAGGAGGTTTTGCGCCGCTTGTATCAGATCGATGAGTGCTTTCGCGACGGTAAAAACGAGCAATTGATCGCATTTTGCCATTTTTTGCGCATACTGGACGAGATCGATCACCACCTCGAACAAACGTCGCCCGCAGGAAAGCCCTTGACGCAAGCACCCGCGCTGTTAAAAAGCATTTTGACCTATGTGGCAGAGCACTGTGCGCAAATTCAATCCGTTACCGAGATCTCATCGGCGTTGGGGGTATCCCCGCAGTATCTTTCAAGCTATTTCAGCAAACACGTCGGAACACCGCTGAAAACCTACGTTCAGGCAAAAAAGATCGCCCTTGCCAAAGCGCTGCTGGATCAGGGCGCGGACGTCACACGCGCGTGCTACGAATGCGGCTTTAACGATTGCTCTTATTTTATCCGTGTTTTCAAAGCTTACGTCGGCGTCACTCCAATGGCATATAAAAAAAGGCGGTAACAATCCATGAAAAGGAGAAAGTAGTATGAAACGTTTTTTATATGAGCACGCCAATCTTGCCGCTGCTCTTTTATGCATCGTTTTGTTCCTGCCCTTAACGGCGGGGATCATTATCACCGTGGCAGGAGGAGAAGAAGATGCATACCAGTTTGCTTTTGTCATCGGACTTGTCCTATCGGGCGTTGGTGCTCTCCTTGCTCTGCACCCGTTCAAGCCGGTGCTCGACACACTGGACAAGCTCAGTGCTCTGCGCCACGGCCGCGAATTTTTTGAGATCGGCGAATGCATTTCCTGCGAGGAAGCCGCAGCCCGCATTGCGGCAAACGCGCAAAAAAAACATTTTCAAACGATAGACGTCATCGACGAAGATCCGTATGCACCGATTGCAACGTATCAAAAAAAGAAGGTCTGCTGGATGAAGGACCCCGATACGCTGGAGGAATACTCGCACACGAGCCACAATTATCTGCTTTATCGCGTTGAGGTCTTGGATCAAAAAGCGTGGGAAAAGATCGCCGAGGATGCCTCCCGTCGGATGCGAAACGTACGCGCCGAAAATCAAAAGGGAAAGAAACCGATCCTCACCGTGGCGTCGCTGTGCGTTCTGGCAGAGCAGATCGAGCCGCAAATACTGACGCACGCTTGCGAATTACAAAAATTCACGGTCTCCGAGGTGCACGTATGCCTTGCCGTTCCCGCAAAGGATCGTTGGTATGCGTTCGCACAACCGAGAACGGGTGACGCTTCCCTGTTCTCGGGCTCAACCTGCTCACGCCGTACTCTTGCCAAACTGACCTTTGGCGGCAGATTCCCCTATCGCGGCAACGAGCGCTTTACCAAGGCTTATTGGGATGCCCTGGACGAAGCCATTGACACTGATCTGGTTTTCAAGAAGAACTTGGCACAGCGCAAAAAAGCAGAGGAGGAAGATGACGAGGAGGCGCTCCGCTTTGCAGAAATGCGCGAGGGAGAGATCCGTCGATACACCGACGAATACAACGACGAGCTCTATCTCGTCTATCACAAATATCACGTAACAGCTTCCCTCTTTATGCCACAGGAGGTAGAGGAGTTACGCGAAAAAATGGAAGAGGTGGAGGAAATACCAAACGAATCGATCCGGGATATGATCGACGACGCGGAAAGCGGGGAAAGCGAATATCAACGCATACCGATTCCTGCCGATTATCGCGGTACGATCGTGATAGACACGCCCACGGCGGCATTGGAGCCTCGTTTGAAATTCTTTGGAAAGAAGGACGTTTACGCGATCTGCGTCCTCTTGCGTGACTACCTGCAAGCCCAAGGCTTCGCGCGTGTCCTGTTTTGGGACAGCGCAGGGGATGAAGAACCAAAGGAGCTTTAAAATTTAAGACCTCAAAAAATCATGGGGTGAGTCAAATGCGTTTTTGCATTGGACTCACCCCTGTTGCTTAAGGGACTTGCGAAAGAACCTCTTATTTTTTCATTCTCGCTCTGCGAACGAGGATCACGATAACAACTGCTACTGCTGCGGGGATAAGCAGGAAGGGGAATACGGCAACCAGCGCAATGGCAATTCCTTGCAGGCATTCCGCAAACGCGGTCCAACCACCCACAAAGGCATCGCCAAGGCGAGCGAGAAAATCAGGGCGCGCGTCGGGGGTGTATTCTACCACCTCATTGATCGAAAGGTCGATGGTGGAATAGGCAACCTTGCTGTCATAGTTCTTCAACTGCGCCTGATAAACGGCAATCTCTTGCTTGATCTCGGAGAGGCGTTGTTGCAGCGTCAGCCAGAAGTTGTAATCCTCCTTGCTGTTGAGAGACTCCATCATTGCAAGCAGGGAATCGCGCTCTGCCTCCAGTTCTTCCAATACGGCTTCAATCGAGTAGTAGGTCTCACTGACGTCCTCTACGGTAGAGCTGTTGCGCGTAACGTTAAGCAGATTTCCAATCGAACCGACAAAATCTTCTGCTTTTTCTGCAGGAATGCGGATCGTGTAGTTGGCGTATCGCTCACCGCGCGTGTTGTAAGTGTGGTTGGAGATGGAATTTTGCTCCACGTAGCCGCCATGCTCGTTGATCAACGCGAGCAGTTCGGTAAGAACGGTGTCAAATTCCTTGGTTTCGGCGTTCAGATTGTAGGTCTTGATGATCTTTCGGTTGGGGGCGGTGATGCTGTCAAGGGTAAGATCTCCGTTCTGTACGCCCATTTCGGGTTTTTCGCCGGGGAGCATTTCAATGTAGCCGTTATCAACGTCTCCCTTGTTGGCGGCTGCACTGCAAGAGGCCATGCAAAGCATCAATGCGCATAATACAAGAAATGTGAGTGAGTGAAAAAGCTTGGTTTTCATAGCGGTTCTCCCTTCT
>JAFTKJ010000115.1 GCA_017453305.1 Clostridia bacterium | reverse complement strand
TTTGTAGATCCGCTCACCGTTTTCGTCCTCAAAATAGTAGCCAAAGTTGAACTGCTCCAGCTCGGAAAGGGTCATATTCTTGATGTAATGGCGGTTTTCTTCGTTCTTGCAGCGTTCCTTGACTTCTTCAAGGGAAATATCGCCGTTGACGTCGCAGGTCTCATCGATGTAGGAATCGTGATTATAGACGAGGTAGCCGTCCTTTGTCAGATACAGATCACTTTCGATGATATCCACACCGATGGTCTCCACTGCCTCTCGGAAGGCGCGCATGGTATTTTCGGGATTATTGATACCTCCACCACGGTGTGCCGCAATCATGGGAAGCTCCCCATCCTTTACTACAAACGGGTTGTTCTCCACGTTCTTTTTTGGTGGGATGACGTTGATTGTGATCATAAACAGGCAAATAACTGCTAAAATTCCTGCAAAAATTTTCAAACCTATGTGTTTTTTCATAACTTGATCTCCTTATTGAGTTATTTTTCCGGCAAAGCTTATCTTACACTTTGCGCTTGAAGTTTCCAAATACCTCGTTGACCTTTTCAAAGCTTGCAAAGGTATCCGGGTGGCTTTTGAGGATGCGCATCATTTCACCGATCTGGCGTTTGTTGATGATGCAGATCAGCATATACTTCTCAGTATCCGAATACATACCGTGCACGCGTAACTGGGTAACGCCGTGGTGCAGCTTTTGCAACAGCTCCTGCGCCAGAGGGTCCGGATTTGCGGTGATGATCTCAAATTTGTATCCATTCTTGATGCCGCTCAAGCCGTGGTCGACGATGACGTTTGCAATGAAGAGGTTGAGCAAAGTACAGATGACAGGTGTGATTCGCATACCGTAGACAAAAAAGGCAATTGCCACCACGCTGGCATCCATAATAAAGGAAACGTACGCAATGTTCAGATCCGGCTTTGCCTTGCGAAGGAGTGCCGAAATGCCGTAGGTACCTCCGCTGGCACCAAAGTGCTTGAGCATGATGGAAAATCCAAAGCCGGAGATGACACCCGTTGCAATGCAGGCAAACACCACGTTAAAGTCCTCGCCGTTGTTGGCAAGGCAGTACGGGCGAGCACCAAGCAGTGCATACAGCTGGGGCAAAAAAGACTGCACGCACATGTAAATGATAAGCATGCCGCCAAGCTTGCGGTCGATCATAGCGCTGACAAGAATGAAGATGGGCAGATTGAACGCCACCATCAAAATGGACCAGCTGATGCGATCGGCAAGGAGATAGTGGGTAATGGTTGCAAGACCTCCCACGCCTCCGGGTGCGAAGCCGTTGCTGTTTTGAAAAAAGAAATACGCCGTTCCCACAACGATGCCTGCCATAACGGCGTACAGAACGTCCGTTAGTAAGCTTTTTATTTTCATAGTGTCCTCCATTTGGTGAACCAAATACAGTTTTTTGTTTTGTATTTCACGCTTTACCCCTGCAACAGCTGAGAAAAATGCTGAACGTAGCATTCCGAAACCGCCCGCATCTCCTCGGCACAGTCGGCAGAGGAATCATCATATACGCCAAAAACGCGCATCCTCGCGCACTTTGCCGTTTTGACGGCGTTGAGGTTGTCGTCCAGGAAAATGACATCCTCTACGGAAACGCCCATGCGCTGCGCCGCACGAACGTAAATGTTCGGATCTGCCTTTGTGGTGTCAAAATCATCGCATGACCATACGTTGTCAAACAAATCCCACAATCCAAGACGCTTCAGGCAGGGATCGAGCGCCGCATGCGGACTTGCAGTCAGTACGTTGAGAGATGCTCCGCGCGCCTTCAACGCACGAAGTGCATCCCCCACCCCGTCTTTTTCGGGAATGGAGGTCCTATACGCTTCCAATGCGTAAGCACTCATGCGCGCCATCAGCTCCTCCACCGAAGCCGTAACGCCAAGCGTACGGTAATATTCGGCGGTGCCGCGGTAGCCCAGGGGCGTGATGATTCTGACGATATCCTCCCCGTATGGGATGGAATACTCATCCAGAATCCGCAACATAACGGAAACGTAGGTGGGCATGGAGTCCACAAGCGTTCCGTCAAAATCGAACAGATATACTTGTTTATCGGGTTGCATGAAAAAATCCTTTCTTCTTTTCTCTTTTATTCCTTGGCTTTGATGATATTGATGGGCTTGATTCGATGTACGGCGATCATCGGCACAAGCGAGGAGAGCACGGTGATCAGTAGCACCAGCAACAAGTCGATTGCAACAAGCTCGGGCACGAAGGCTATGACGCGCAAATGATAGATGTAAATACCCATATGTTCACGTACCGAATTGATCAGAATATCGTTTGCCACCCCGGTCGCCACCCAAATGGCAAAGCCGGAAAGAGCAAAAATAAACAATCCCACCAGCAACAGCTGTGCCACGTAGATACGCGCGATCTGATTGGTCTTGCCGCCGAGTGCCTTAATAACTCCGATCTGATATTTATTCTTTTGGATCACGTTGGAGCCAAAGATGGCAAGATAGACCACGCAGATGACCAGAAGAAAAGCCTCAAACAGCTGAAACAGCTCGGCAAATGTGGTGATCAGTTTGGTCAGGCGCTCGGAGTTGGCGCTTTCGATATTGTGCACCACGTAGTCGCGCGCATTGGCAACCAAGTTGATTTCCTCCGCCTGCGTAATTTCGTCAAAATACAATGCGTAGGGTGAGGTCAGAATGGGGCGCATCTCCAAAAGGTCTGCCTCGTTGAGATAGATGTAGCTGCGTGTGCTCAGCTCACTGACAGTAAAGGTTTTTGAACCGATGCGCGTGTTGTCGTACGCGTACACGTACATCGTAATCTCAGTGGGAACAAATTCCTTGAGATCCTTTGTGGTATACGCAGTTCCCGCAATGCTGTTGAATACCGTATACGGCATTACGATGCTTCCCGCTTCGATCTCATTGGTGTATTTTGTATGCGGCGCCAGGCGCGGCGTAGAGGTGTGCGAAAGTTCTCCAAGCCCTGCGTCAAAGGTCAATATAGAAGGAATCCCCCACTCCAAAAACGCAATGTCGGTGGACATATCCTCAAGATAATTTTCAGAGAAGGTATAGCCGATGCCAAGGAACAGTTGAACCTGCTCGGCAAAATGCATGAATTCCTCGGTAATGGCAAGTGCCGAAAAATCCTCTTCGGCGTGATCGCTGTGCTGACGGATGTCAAGGAGGCGATCCTTCAAGGCTCCGTACTGTTCCTCATATCCCGTCTCAATAATGGCATCAATGACTCCGTATTGGCTCTTATTGACCGACTGAAAAGAGCCGATAATGGACTGATAATCCGGATAGACAGTTGGATTTCCGTATATGATAGAATCTGCAATATAGTCGGTGATAATAATACCGCGGTTGGGCTGAGAAAGATCTCCTGCCAGCACGGTAATTTCTCCATCCGTACCAAAGAGCTCGGTTAAAAGTTCTTTGTCACATGCCAGGACTCCATAGGTCTCACAAAGATAAAAGGAGATGACGTTGCGCGCCACGTTTCGTCCACGCTTGGCACCAATGGAATCTCCCGTACCCGGAAGCAAAACCATGGCATGATCGTACAGCTTATAGATTTTGCCCGTGTAGCCGGCATCGCGGAAGGCTTGAATCTCTTCCTCTCCAATGTGCAACAAATGGTCGGTATCCATCACACCCGTACCGATATTGGGGCGGGATTTTTGATATGCGAGAGCGGCAATGTTGCTCTCCACCAAGGATTGTGCCAATGCCTCGTTACCATCGTAGTGCAAAAAAGATTGGAACACGGCAAAACAGGAGACGATGAGCGTTGCTGTAAGCGCCGTTAAAAAGAAGTGCAGAAATTTATTGCGCATCAGCGTTTTGGTAAAGCGCAGGATGTTGCGTGCCGACATTTTTGCGTTTTTATGCTTATAGTCGCGTGCGGAATGCACCACCTGCCCCGTGGTGTGGAAGCCATTGTCCTTTTGCACCACCGTACGCACACTTCCCGTACGGATTCCATCGACCATCTCGTCGATCTGCTCCTCCGTCAGATTACGATTATAAGGCAGGGAGAGCACACCGTCCTCTATGAAAAACGCATTGCGGTAAAATCTCTCTTTGGTCACATCCTTGACCAATCTTCCCTCCGAAAGCTCCAAAAGACGATCACCGTAGGTTTCGGCGTCGTGTAGGTTGTGTGAGACGATCATGACCAAGCGCGTGCGCGAGATCTCCTTGAGCAAATCCAAAATCTGCTTTGAGGTCTCCGCATCCAGATTTCCCGTAGGCTCGTCGCAAAGCACCACACTTGGATTTTTGACGATGGCGCGCGCCATGGCAATGCGCTGTTGTTGTCCGCCCGAAAGTTCCTTTGGATGACGGCCTTCATACCCCTCCATGCCTACTTGGCGCAATGCTGTACTGACGCGGTCATCATAGGTTTCTCCTGCCAGATCCAGAGCCAGCGCAACGTTTTCGGCAACGGTCAGCTCCTCCAAAAGATGATAATCCTGGAATACAAAGCCGATATGCTGGCGGCGATAGGCATAAAAATCCTGCTGTGAAAAGCTTGAAAGCTTGGCGTTTTCAAAAACGATCTCTCCGCCCTCAAAGCTGTCAAGACCGCCAAGCAGATTGAGCAAAGTGGATTTTCCGCTTCCGCTTTTTCCCAGCACAAACACCATGCCGCAATCCGGCAAGGTAAAGCTGATTTCCTTAAGTGCCGTAAAGCTTCGCTTGTCTCGGCTTTTGTAGATCTTCGTCAAATTTTGTACCGCGATCATGTACGTACGTCCTGCCTTTCATCCCTTAGCAATGCGCTCCCACGTATGGAAAGTCACAGAGCCGTTTTGATTTGTATTCGATGCAAATTGCACCGTGGGGCGCGATCACGTCAGTCGTGATGGGGGGCGTTGCCACTTGGCAGATAAAAGAATTGCTCGGGACCTGTATCCTTGACCAACAGCTCACGTGAGCGATATTTGGTCAAAAGAAGAAGAATGACGTAGATGTCGCCGCAACAGCCGCCAAGATGCAAACCGAAAAGCGCGGCAGAAGCGAAATAACAAAGTGGGTGCACAAAGAATAATGCAACCGTAAGCGGAATGAGCAACACGGTAAAGACCGTAAGCGGTGCGGCTACGGCAAACAGAACCGCGCGGCGGTAGACAAAAATGTGCGGCACACCGCAAAACGCGCAGCTCCAGCTCATGCCAAAGGTCAACTTCTCACCGGTGAGTCGCTTGTAAGCGGCACCGTGCACCAGCTCGTGCAAGACCGTATAGAGAATGATCGACGCCAAAAACGCCAAATAGGTAATGAGTGCCGTGGGAACATCCGCCATCAGCGACAAGCCGCCTCGCGCCACGGGAATATAGGCGATCAACAACACGACTCCCAACACGCCAAGCGCGATGAGATTCATGATTACCCCAACCTTTGGCTTTCTTGCGTCCAAGTGATAAACCTCCCGATACTGCGACGGGAGCGTATGTTCAAAATTTGATGATTGGTTCATAAATCTCTTATTCCTCCTCTTCCTGTAGCTCGATGTATTGTTGAATAAAGCGTTTGGCTCCGATGAAGTCACCGGAAAGATAAAATGCACAGATCATGGCTTCTACGCAAGAATCATGCTTACCTGCTGATACGGCATTATTCTTTGGTGCTGCACCGTAAAAATGCGTTTCATGGTACAAACAATCTATCCAGCCCTGACGCTCCGCAATCCCATATAAGCAATTGTTGCATTCTTGTTTGATTCGTTGATTGG
>JAFTKJ010000114.1 GCA_017453305.1 Clostridia bacterium | reverse complement strand
GGGCGCATTCACCGCGATTGCCGCTTCTGCCACCGACAAGCGAGGAGAAAAGGCATTGCCCCGAATGGCTGACGCAGAGTGCGCCATGAATGAACATTTCGATCTCCAAAGGGGAACGTTTGACGGTTTCAAAAAGATCTCGCGCAGGTGTTTCCCGTGCGATGACCATACGGGAAAAGCCGAGCTTTTCCAACTCAAGCGCCGCGGAAGCATTGTGTCCCGACATTTGTGTGCTGGCGTGCAGCTCCAGGGAGGGGATGGCGCGGTGAATGGCGGCAGCGCCTCCGAGGTCGGCAACGATCAGGGCATCCACGCCAATGCTTGCGGCGTCTCTTGCCGCTTCTACAAAGGCGGGTAGCTCGCGGTCGGTGACAAGGGTATTCAGGGTAAGATAGACCTTGACCCCATAGCTGTGCGCGCGCAAAACGGCGGAGCGCAATGCGTCTCCGCCGAAATTATGTGCGTTCATTCTTGCGTTGAAGGCAGTACCGCCAAGATATACGGCGTCTGCGCCTCCCTCAATTGCCGCGTCCAACGCCTCGGGAGAACCTGCGGGACAAAGCAACTCGGGCAGGGGATGCGCCAAGAAATCAGACATCGCTGTAGGTAAGGAAATCAAACATTGCGCCAACGCGGCTCTTTGCGGTTGCAGCCTTTTGAGATTTCTTTTCTTCCAAAGGCGTTACAACGGGCTCCTCGGTGGGAGAAGCCTCGGCAGCGGACTGTTCGATGGCTTCCTGTGCGGGAACCTCATCAAACGCAGAGATCTGCGCAGGCTCTTCCTCGGTCTTCTTATTGAAGGGCTTCGGAACGTACTTGGGCTTTTCTGCCGCAGGGGTAGCGGGAGTGGTAGCGGCAGGATTTGCGGAGATTGCGGCGCGATCAAGAATCGAACGCATTACGCTTGCGTCCTTGCGCAAATTGTCAAGCTCCTCCTGCAAGCTCTCGATGGTCTTCTTCAGCTTTTCATTCTCACCGGAGAAGCGGAAAGCGTCCTTTTCCACCTTCTTGAATGCTTCCTGCATTGCAATTCTTTCCGAGCAATAGGAGAGTGCGCAAAGAATTGCCGCCTCGTTCTTGGTGCAACGGGGGCTTTTGAGATTGATGTCTCTCATGCGGCGGTCGAGCATTCCAACAATGTTTTCAACCTCATCGGGGGAAGCATCGCTGATGATATTCAGCTCCATATCTGCTACTGTAATGCTGTACTTTTGTTTCATAGACGTAACCATGAATCCTTTCCTTCATCACGCACGGGTAAGCGCCGTTTTGTGTGAACTTTTTTCTTTGATGCCATCGTTTTTTACGATGGCACACTTATCCACCTATATTATACAATAAAAAATTCTAAAAGAAAAGGGGGTTTTCGAAAAAAATTGAAAAAAAGTAGGAAAAATTCAAAAAACAAACGGGAGGGAAGGATTTATGTCAGCAAATATGGTTTTTCGGTTAGAGTCTCAATTGGGAGACGCTACCATTACCCCATAAAAAAGCGATGGAGCGAGGCATTTTTGCGAAGGGATAGCTTACAGTGTTGGAATTTGATTATTGAGCAGCTCCTGCTGCAGGACGCCAACGTCGATTTTTGAGGGATCGCACCCCTTGCGGCAGGCGATTGCGGCGGCAAGCCCCACTGCCTCCCCCATCATAAAGCAGTAGCCCATAATACGAATTTGCCCCATGACCTTGCGGTCGGCAGAGGCACAGCGACCGCACACCAGCAAATTATCGTTTTTCTTTGCAAGCAGCGAGCGGTAGGGGAGGGTTGCAAAATCGTCGGCGCGCACCTTTTCGCGGTCGGCAAACAGTGCACGGTACGCCTCGTAAGCCTTTTTATCGGAGCTGGAGGCGTGCAGATCGCTGACAGCGCCGCCATCCATTCTCATAACGGCATCTGTAAACTTTTTGTATTCTGCCTTTTCGTCAAAGCACATGGTATATCTTCCCACCACACGCTTTCCCTCGCGCAAGGCAAGTACACTTCCCGTGTTGGTCATGTAGGCATTCTCAAAGCCGGGGACGTATCGCCGATAAAAGTCCAAATATTCCTTTGCCATGCGTCTGCCGCGCACGGTCGCCTCGGTAAAGCCCTCGGCTGTGCTGACGTCGGCGCCGTATACGTGCCCCGCGTTCATCACGCCAATGCTTTCGTGCTCATTGATGCGAAAGATGCCCGGGTGATGCAAATCCGCTTCGCTGACCACGCCCTCCCTTACGGCAAGGGGGATCAGCGTGTGGATCATGTTGATCTTGGCGGCGCGCTTGCCATCCTCAAACGTTGCCAAAAAAGCATTGTAACGATCAAAATCAATTCCCGCATAGTATGCAAGCATGGTGGGGGCTTGAATGTTGCCGCTTTCGTCGCCGTAAAGAATTTCCTCCCCCGACGCCTCACACAGTACCGCATCGCCCGATGCGTCAATCAACACCCGGGCGCGCACCTCAAATGCTCCCGCGGGACCAAAAAGTGTTGCCGAGGTTACTCTGTGGTTCTCGCAATGTGCACCAACCAACTTGGTGCCGAGCAGGAGCGTAACGCTGCTTTGTATAAGCACGTCGTCCAAGGCGCGCTTCATTGCCTCTGCATCAAAGGGGTAGTAGTCGTATCCCGCAATGGCGGGCTTTTCAATTTTTCGGGCATCCCCCTTGCGGCAAAGCTTCTCCATAAAACGGCGTCCAAAGCCGTAAAAGTGATACCGCGATGTCATTATCATCGTAATCAAGCCTGCAGTTCCCATGCCGCCAAGCAACGAGAGCTGCTCGGCAAGCATGACGCGCAAGCCCTTCTTTGCGGCACTGACCGCAGCACTGATGCCACTCATTCCACCGCCAACTACCAAAACGTCGCATTCGTAATTCATACACATCTCCTCCGCGTTTGTTTTGTTACAGTATATCACCCCCTGCACCGAAATGCAATCTCTCAACACGGCAAAGATATATCATTTTGCGACATTGTATTGACAAACGAGGAGGTTTGTGTTACAATCATACAAAGGAACCAAAAGGGATGGGAGGGAAGAGAGCGCAAAATGAAGAATGATCTATCGGAGCGAATGGCGGCGCTGCCGAACTCCGCGTACAAGCACGGGGTTGGCGATATTGCTTCTCCAATTGCAGCGGAGGTGCTTTGGATCTATCCGCAACGGATGTCGGGAGCAAGATTCAAACGCGCATCGGTGCTTCATTCCCATACGTTTTGGGAGATTCACGTAGGGGTTTGCGGTTCTGCCATATACTCGGATTGCGACAAGCGATTTTTCGAGATCAAGGCGGGGAGGCTCGTATGCTTTCCGCCCGGAGTGGCGCATTGCCTGCACTCCTGCACCGAGGATGCCTGCCGCATTTCGCTCACCCTTTCGATGGATGAGCATATCACCTTGGCAGAGGATGCGAGAGTGGAAGAAACAGAATGGTTGGACGCATGGGTGCGGCTATGCCTTGCGGCATGGGAGAAAAACAATGTTGTAACGCCGTATCTGCTGAAAAATGCGATTTCGTCACTGCTTTTGCTGTTGCCGTTTGATCATTCTTCCATTCCTCCTTTGCCACGGATGGAGGATGCCCGATTGACACGGGCAAAGCGATACGTTTGGGATCACGCCGACCAAAACGTAAAGGTGTGCGACGTGGCGGCGGAGGTGCATCTTTCTGTCCGACAGCTGGAGCGGATTTTTTACGCCGGTGAGGGGATTTCGATTGCCGAGATGATTGACCGTGCGCGCCTGAATCGGGCACGGGAGCTTCTTTCTGATCCTGCGCTGACGGTTTTGGAGGTGTCGGAGCGGCTTTCTTTTTCCAACGAGTACAATTTTATCCGCTTTTTTAAGCGCTTAGAGGGGGTTACACCCGGAAAATATCGCACGAGCCGAGAAAGATTTTGATTACTCTTTGCTTATTTTTGTGAAAGCTATTGCAATTTTTGCTTGAGTATGTTACAATGTTTTGAAAGGAATTTGCGAGGAGGTGCGATATGTTTACCGTGGAATTGGCAGGCGTGCGGATCGGGATCGATAACCGCTATGCATTCGTTGAGGAGCAATGTCGCGCCTTTACGGTACCCGACGGCGAGGTCGCCTTTACGGTGTCCGTTACCGAGGAAGAGATCCGTGAGGAGGCATCGGGCGGAGATTTTTCCGACGGTTATTGCGAGAGCATTTGCGTCTATCGGAATATCTGCGAGCAGATTGCCGAGCACAACGTTTTTTTGATGCACGCCTCGGTCATTGAGGTAGACGGTTATGCCTACGCCTTTGCCGCAAAAAGCGGCGTTGGAAAAAGCACGCACACGAGTCTTTGGCTCAAGAACGTTCCGCATGCGCGCGTGCTCAACGGCGACAAGCCGCTGATGCGGTGGGAAACAGACGGCAGTATTACCGCGTTTGGCACGCCTTGGAACGGCAAGGAGGGATGGGGCGAGAATATCAGCGCTCCGCTGGCGGCGGTTTGCTTTTTGGAGCGCGGTGCGCAAAACAGCATTCGGCATGCCGGCGAGGACGAGATTCTGACGCGCCTGATGCATCAGCTCTATCTGCGCGGCGAGCGCACCTCGGTGGAAAAGCGCCTGCAGTTGATGGACCGCTTGGTCACATCGGTGCCGTACTACGTTCTTACCTGCACCATATCCGATGAAGCGGCACGCATCGCCTACGGGGCAATGTGCCCGACAAAATGTTGATGGAGGAGTTTTTTTATGCAGATCAATCGTGATTTTACCATTCAAAAGGTGGGCACCTCTTGGGTTGCCGTTCCCGTAGGGGAAACCAGCAAGCACTTTCACGGAATGGTTCGTTTGAACGAAACGGGTGCTTTTTTGTGGGAGCAGATGGCAGAGAAGGACTGCACCGAGGAGGAACTGGTAGAGGCTCTGCTTGGTGAATACGACGTATCCCGTGAGGTTGCGGCGCGTGACGTTCACCGTGTGGTGGAGCTGTTGCGAGAGAATTGGATCCTGGCATGAGCACGTCCATTGAGGAGCAACTGAAAAACGGCGGCACGTACGTCAGCACCACGTCAGGGAGCAGCATGCGTCCCATGCTCAGGGATCGTCGCGACCGCGTGATCGTGACGGCGATTGGGGATCGTGAACTGAAAAAATACGAGCTTCCGCTCTACCGCCGTGCCGATGGCAAGTACGTTTTGCACCGTATCATCGGTGTTAAAGAGGATTGCTACGTCATTCGCGGAGACAACACCTTTCAAAAGGAATTTGTTCCGCGTGAGCAGATTTTGGGGTACGTGACCGAGTTTTACCGTGGGGGGCGGCGTATTGCAAGTGTCAGCCGCGCTTACCGCGCCTACGCCATGCTTTGGAATTGGATCTATCCCATTCGCGCGGCGTGGCATACCTTTCGGTTATTTGCCTCCCGCGTTAAGCGAAAGCTTTTGAAAAAATAAAAGGACGGACAAAACATGGAGCCTAAAAACTATACCGTAACAAGAATTGAAGGGGAATACGCCTATTTGCGCGAGGACGGCACCGCGGGTGACGTGGAGCTGTTTATCGCCCTGGCACTTTTGCCCTCGGGCACCGACGTGGGCACGCGCCTGCACTACGAAATGTTGGAATATACGGTTATCGATTGAGTGGGGAGCGATTTGTCATCTTTTCCATCGTATGACAAAAAAGAGGTTGGCAATTTGCCAACCTCTTTTTCGGTTATCTTTAAGACAATTATTGAAATTTGTAATTTGGTTAAAATTACTTAACTTCAACAGTTGCGCCTGCCTCGGTGAGAGCAGCCTTGATCTTCTCAGCCTCGTCCTTGGAAACGCCTTCCTTAATAGCCTTAGGAGCAG
>JAFTKJ010000113.1 GCA_017453305.1 Clostridia bacterium | reverse complement strand
TGACGAAACGGATTTTATTGACCTGCAACTACTGCAACAAATGCAGTGGCCGGATGAAAACGGCATGTACCGCGACAACGAGAAGCATGAGAATCACCAGCCAATCATGTATGACCTTGTACCGCGCGGACTGTTTTCTCTTCTTTTAGATCAAGGATACCGTGGCGCACATTATGAAGCAATTGACTCCATGCTGAAAAAAGCAGGGCTTTTGACGTTGCAGATGCAATCGCCCAACGGTGAAATGGCGTTTGGTGGCAGAAGCAATCAGTTTTTGCACAACGAGGCTTGGCTGTGCGGTATATTTGAATACGAAGCGAAACGATACGCAAAAGCAGGCGACAGCAAGCTTGCCGACACGTTTAAATCCGCAGCTGTGCGCGCTTTGGCTGTGATAGAGGAATGGCTCTCTAAGGTACCGATCCGTCATATCAAGAACCGCTACGACAGCAATAGCAAATACGGCTGTGAGGGATATGCTTATTTTGATAAATATATGATTACGGTCGCATCGTTTTTATATGCAGCGTATCTGATCTGCGACGATACACTCTCCTACACCCCCATGGAAGATCTTACTCCAACCGTTGCCGCCACGTCGGCACATTTTCACAAGTTGTTTGTAAAAAGCAACGGATATGGTTTGGAGTTTGACCTTGGTGCGGACACGCACTACGATGCAAACGGACTTGGACGCATCCATCGCTCAGGTGCACCGTCAACGATCGCACTCTCCTGCCCTTGCCCCGCGGAGCCAAATTATACGGTAGACATTGATCCGATGGCGTTTTCCGCTTGTTCCGCAATCAAAACGAATGCGGGATGGTGCTTTGGGGCAGAGCCCGAAACGCGCTACGAGGTGGTTAAAACCTCCGTAGAAGCCGCATCGGCATCAGCTACCCTGCTCTGTCGCTTCGCAAGCGGAGCATCGCTTACAGAGCACTACACGGCCAGTGCGAATGGCATTGGAATTACGATAGAGGGAGAGGGCGAGATCGGCTTTACCCTCCCTGCCCTTTGCTTTGACGGTGAAAATGCACCGAAAATCGAAGCCGATATGCATGGTCTTTGCGTATACTACGAAGGCTGGGTTTGCCGTTACACAACGAATGGTAAGGTTTTGAATACGGGCAAAATAGCCGCCAACCGTAACGGGCACTATCGGGCATATCTTGCTTCGGGGCATGGTAAGGTCGACGTGGAAATCGAAATTTTCAAAGCTTAACTGCCTTGATACAACATATAACCTCACAACGGGCGGTCGCAAATTTGCGACCGCCCGTTGTATCTGTCATTTTTCAATTAGTGCTTTACCGCACCAAAACCAAGACCGCGCAGGTCTGCCATGGTGTTGTTCTGTTCTGCATTATAAAGTGCCCAGATGATGCGCAGACTCTGCAGTGCCATTCTGCCGCTGGTCATAGGCTCCTTATCCTCCAGGACGCACTCTACAAAGTGCTTGATCTCATGCTGGGTTTGCTTGTTGGCATGCTCGCCGGAAACCAGGCTATGCTTCCAAAGAACGGTGTAAGAGTGGCTCTCGTTGTGTCCCTGCGGAACATGCTCGCCGCTGCCGTTGTAAAGACGGATCTCATCGTTATCGAACTCGTATTCCAAAAGTCCCTTTTCGGTCTGGATCTGGAAGTCATAACCCAAACGCGTGCCTCTTGCGCCCCAGGTTGCACCGTGATAACCGATCGCACCGTTTTCAAACTTCATTACAACTGCGCTGGTGCCCTCACGAAGCATCCAGGGAGTACCGTTGCGGGTGCCAACATGGGCACCGGTTACGGGCTCACCGAGGAACCAAAGCATAATATCAATGTAGTGACAGCCGTGGCTGAAGAGCTGTCCGCCGCCCAAGCGGTTGGTCAGCAGCCAATGGCGGTTGAGAGGATCGTCAAAGGTGATGTTGGAGCCGGTCAGCTGCTCAGTCCATGCGGAGAACTGGATGATCTCGCCATACTCGCCGGAATCGATCAGCTCCTTGAGCTTTACAACACCGGGCTTATAAGGAACGGGATATGCACACATCAGCTTCAGGTTGCGCTTTTCGCACTCCTCGATCAGCTTGATGCACTCCTCCTCGGTATTGGCGAGGGGCTTTTCCATCAGGATATGCTTGTTATGCTGAGCAAAGAACATGCCGCACTCAAAATGCAGGTCATGAGGAAGTGCGATCATGATCGCGTCAACGTCATCAACCATGTCACGGTAGTTGGTATAGATCTTCGGGTTGCCGCCAAACTGCTCTGCAAATTCCTTTGCGTTTTCGATCAGAATATCGCAGACCGCAACAATCTCAACGTTATCAACCAACTTTACACCGCTGACGTGAGTTGCCATCATTTTGCCGCAACCAACCAAACCAAGCTTTAACTTTTTCATGATAAATCCTTTCTGCCGACACGCGGCATAAAAATGTTTTTTGATACGCACTTGACATTTGCGTAATTTTTGTTTATAATGTTAAGTGAGGCGCATCTTGCCTCTGACACGTCTATTTTACCATAATTGTGCGGCGTTGTATTTAGAAAATGCGGCACAAAATTTGCACAATCGGATCATTTTTTAAGAAAGGAGAACGGAACATGGAATACATGGGAACCATTTTGTCTGACGCACTTTCGGTCAGTGAAATTTATACCGTCTTTCGTCCCGACCTCACCGTTCACTTTCCGGGGCACGGTGAATCTCACCCCTTTCCCGAAATCATCTACCTCTCCCGCGGTCAGCACACTCTCTTGATCGATCAAAAGGACTACACCTTTTGCGAGGGGCAAATGATCATTTACGCCCCCAATTCCTTTCATCAAGCCAGCCTCAATCATCCACCCGTACAAGCGGATGCGGCAATTTTGACCTTTTCGGCAAGCTCCGAAATTTTACCCACACTCTACAACCGCGTCATTACGCTCTCCCCAAGGCAACAGCAAATACTGAACGCGATCATTGACGAGGGCGTGGAATATTTTTGCGGCAGAGATCCCAAGGAGGGGATTGGAGGTATGATCCTCAAGGAGGGTGTAGATCCCTCGCAATTATGGGGGCTGAAAAAGCAGATCGAGCTCTTCCTCATCGACGTTTACAAAACCGATACGGAAAGGACACCGTCCAGCCGTCGCGAGATCCGCTATGAAGAGGATTTTGAGCGCACCGTCACGTTTTTGCGCGCGCACTTAACCGAGGTCTTGACGCTGGAGCAGATCGCCGCCGCATGTTTGATGAGTGTTTCCAAGCTCAAGCTCCTCTTTCGCGAAAAGGCACATATGGGTCCCATCAATTACCTGATCCTTTTGCGCATTGAAGAAGCCAAACGGCTGATGCGCGAAAGTGATCTTTCCTTGACGCAAATCGCGGAGCAGGTCGGCTTTACCTCCCTGCACTACTTTTCCCGCATGTTCAAAAAGGTCACGGGTATGGCACCCTCGCAATATGGAAAAGAGAGATAACCAATTGATAACGGTAAAAAAGATCACATAAGGGGGCTTCCATATAGCAGGTTTTACCTGCCTAAAAACAAAGGAGTACGGACGATTTGTTCGTACTCCTTTTATAGTGTCGGGTAGTAGCATAGCCTCGCCCTATGGGAGAGGTGGCAGCCGAAGGCTGACGGAGAGGGTAATATTCACGCCCTCTCACCCGCTATCGCAGGAGCTCTCCCAGAGGGAGAGCCTTTGTTTTGTGCGCCCCGAAAGTCCATCTATTTTTCCTGACAAGCACTGCTTTTGTGGACACAAAAGCGAAAAAATTTAAAATTCAACTATCCGATTCAATATTCTCTGTATACAAGTATCTATCATATGGAGCAGCTGTGTCTTTTTCTAGATATCCACACTTACACATATCCTCAATGACTCTTTTGGCAGTCGTATATCCAATATTCAAAGAGCGCTGTAAAATAGATGTGGATATGTATTTTTTATTTTGAGCTGTTTTCATTGCACTCAAAATCAAGGGATCTTTTGTTTTATCACACAACTTCGTCTTGATCAGACATTCACCCAATAATAATTCATCGATAGAAACTCCGAAAAAAGCAGCCAACGCGGGAAGAATTTCTATATCCGGAAAACATTTTCCAGCCTCCCATTTTGATACCGCTTGATTTGATATATTTAGTCTATTAGCAAGATCTTCTTGCGTGATTCCTGCTTGCTTACGTAAAGCGGCAATATTTTCACTTATCTTTACCATTTTAAACATACCTCCATAGGTTTATATGTAGCTATGATTAAATTATAGCATTTATACAAGCAAAAAACAATAACTTATTGGTTTGATAAATGCTTTTTCTTCCAACCATAAGTAGGAAACACGTTGCCGCACCTGCTTTACGGTAGGTGCGGCAACGTGTTTCCTTTTTTGCGCGGTGTAAAACCACAAATCAAAAAGCATAGACAAATCCCCTTTTAAAAGTTCTTGAAAGGGGCGTGGGGAAAACTTCTTGAAAGAAGCTTCCCCCACAAAATGCTTTTAAAATTAAACTCCGCTGTAAGCGTTGAAGCCGCCGTCAACAGGAACAACAACACCCGTTACAAAGCCGCTTGCATCATCGCTTGCGAGCCACAGGAGCGTTCCGATCAGCTCTCCAACCTCGCCAAAGCGCTTCTGGGGCGTGCCTGCAAGGATCTTGCCCGTACGCGCGGTAGGCGTGCCGTCCTCGTTGAAGAGGAGTGCACGGTTCTGGTTGGTTGCAAAGAATCCGGGCGCAATTGCGTTAACACGGATGTTGCAGGGAGCAAAGTGAACTGCCAACCATTGGGTAAAGTTGGAAATACCTGCCTTTGCAGCACTATATGCGGGGATCTTGGTAAGAGGCGTGAAAGCATTCATCGAGGAAATGTTGATGATGTTACCGCCGGTCTTGACCATGTCAGCCGCAAATGCCTGAGTAACCAGGAATGCGGAGGTGATGTTGAGGTCGAATACGAACTTCAGTCCGCTCTCCTCCAGATCAAAGAAGGTCTTAGCGCCCTCAAGATCGGGAGTCATGTACTCGTTGTCGGTGGTTGCGCGAGGATTATTTCCACCCGCACCGTTGATCAGGAAGTTGACCTTGCCGAACTTTTCGTGAATGATGTCGCGAGCTGCAAGAATGCTGTCCTTTTCCAAGCAGTTGGTGCCAATGGCGATTGCATTTTCACCGATGGATTCAGCAACCTCCTTGGCAGCCTTTTCGTTGATGTCAAGAAGCGCAACCTTTGCACCGCACGCTGCAAGCGCACGAGCAAACTCGCTCATCAGAACTCCGCCCGCACCGGTAACAACTACAACCTTGTCGGACAGATCGATTTGATAAGGTAATTTCATATCTTTTTTGATCCTTTCGTTAATTTGAGCTTACTTGTTCAAGCCCTTCTCTACTGCTTCAAACAGACCGTAGAGATAGGTAGCACCGAGTGCGCGGTCATACAAACCGTAGCCGGGCTTGCCGTCCTCACCCCAGATATTGCGTCCGTGGTCGGGGCGTACGTAGCCGTCAAAGCCGGCTTCTACCAACGCCTTGACAATGCCGTACATATCCAGGCTTCCCGTAGCGGTCAGGTGTCCGCTCTCGCAGAAGTCGAGGTCACCGGAATGGGTGATCTGACGCAGGTGTACGAAGTAGGAGCG
The DNA here is from genome assembly GCA_017453305.1 of Clostridia bacterium. Classification (GTDB taxonomy): domain Bacteria; phylum Bacillota; class Clostridia; order Oscillospirales; family CAG-272; genus UMGS1865. The sequence continues at coordinate 196 of JAFTKJ010000113.1, read as the reverse complement.
AGGTGCGAGGTCGTATGCCATTTTTACCATGTCGTTGTCACGTCCTGCGCCCAAGGAACCGGTGCAAAGCGTGATGCCGTTGTGCTTGTTGGGAACGGCGGTAAAGAGCTTGTTGTAGCTGTCCATACCCGTGATGATACGGGGCAGGCCGAACATATCCCACGGCGGGTCGTCCGGATGGATCGCCATATTGATA
>JAFTKJ010000112.1 GCA_017453305.1 Clostridia bacterium | reverse complement strand
GTCACCTTCGGTGACAGCTCCCTCTCGGAAGGAGCCTTTGGCATGCTCCTACTCTTTATTCGATTTCTGCTTATCGGCAAAGCCTTTATGGAACCCCGCCACTATGGCGGGGTTTTCGTGATACAAAAAAGGGGGGACTTTTCAAAAGTCTCCCCTCAAACGCGTCTCACGCGTCGAACGGTCTTTTATTTGATTTTACGCGCCTCGGTGTAGTAACGCTTGTCGCGAGACGAGCCCATGGAGAAGGTCTTACGCGGAAGCACACCCTCCTTGTCAACAGCTTCAAACAGCTCGCTCTTTCCCATGCAGTCGTAAAGGAATCCGCAGGTCTTGCCGTCCTTCGTCAAGGAAAGAAGCTCCTCCTCGTCGTGGATGTAGTCGATCACAAGCTCGGGGTGAACGGTGCGGTAATCGTCCAAAAAGAGCTGGACCGTTCCCACCGCCAAGGCGTGCGGAGGTGCGGATACGTGAATGACCTCTCTGCGCTCTCCGCAAACAAAGGTGATCTGTTGCGGCGCGTTTGCGGCATCCGTGTGCGCGTTGAGATAGTCGCCAAAGGCAGAAAACAGCACGTCGGCATCCACCCCCTCGGCGCTGCGGAAGATCGGCTCAAACACCAGTGCCTCGCTGTGAATGTTGACCAGCTCGCACAAGGCGTAGCGGTTCTGCTCGGTCGCCTCCAGAGCGCGGCACGCCTTTGCCGTGGCAAGCGAGTGGTTTCCGTCGCCTACCGCCAGCGTAATGCCGCCGTGAAGCGCGCCCAGGGCGTCGATGCGTCGGCAGATCCCCTCACTCATTTCCGAGGGTACAAGATAGCCGCGCAGGTGTCCGCCACCCAGCATCAGTTCAAAATCGTAGAGCTTTTTCATCTCTCCGCGCGCCGCCGCCTCCCCCAAAGGCTCAATGATCGCACGTGCCACGTCGTCGATCAGCATCAGGATATGGGGCAACTCCATGGTCGCATTTTTGCGCACCTCCACACGGGGCGGAATGCGCTCCAGCACCGTTTTTTCGGTGGCGCGGATGCGCGAGGTCGAGCCCTCGTTGTAGTCGTACTCCTCCAGATCCACGGCACCGATCAACCCTTGACGCACCTTGCCGTCCCGTTGCACGCGCTCCACGTAGATCAGCGCATCGCGATACTCCTCCAGAATGCCGCGCTCGGCATACTCCAGCATCGTGCGGTTGATGGAGGCGGTCACCTCGTCGGCGTTGCCCTGTCCGAGATAGACCTCGGGGTAAATCAGATGCAAGGTGGAGGGATGCTCCCCTGCCGTGCGGCGCACCTCCTCCCAATAGTCGGGGTTGGAGGTGAATTGGTCGCAGGCAATGACCGACCATGCTTCAAAATGCTCTCGCGGCAACAAAATGTCCGCAGGCGAAAAAATTCCTCTTTGTTTCATCAGTAACGTCCTTTCTCATCCGTCGCCCATCAGGTCAGCGGCAACAGATCGTAAACTTTGTAAATATCTCCCGCCCCCATAACGATAACAAGATCGTCGGGGCGTGCCTCGGCGATCAACGCCTGCGCCACCGCGCCAAAGCTCCCACAATAAACAGCCGAAGGACCGATTTTGTGCGCCAGTGTTTCGGAGGTCACGCCAAATACGTTTTGCTCACGCGCGGCGTAAATATCGGCAAAATAGACGCGGTCCGCCCCGTGGAATGCCCGGGAAAACTCCTCCAGGAGTGCGGCGGTGCGGCTGTAGGTGTGCGGCTGATAGGCACACAGCACACGGCTGTATCCCATCTCCCGAGCGCCCGCAAGCGTTGCGCGGATCTCGTCGGGATGATGCCCGTAATCGTCGTAGACAACGGCGCCGTTGAGCATGCCCTTGCGCTCCATGCGACGCTTGGCACCTGCAAAATGCTCCAGAGCCGACACGATGTGCTCGGGGGAAATGCCGCAAAGCGTAGCCGCACTTGCCGCCGCCAGAGCGTTGTAAACGCTGTGCATACCAAAGACGTGCAGACGAATACGGCAAAGCAGCTGATCGCCGTGGCAAAAATCAAACTCGGTCACGCCTCCCCCGTGCGTAATGGCGCGTGCGGTAAAGTCCGCATCCGTTTCAATGCCAAAGGTCACGTGCTTGCCCCCAAAGGGAGAGAGCGCGCGCACGCTCTCGGCGTCGTCGGCATTGTAGAGCACCGTCCCGTCCGTTCCCGTACGCTCGGCGTAATGCAAAAACGAGGCGCGGATCTGCTTCATGCTCTTAAAATAATCGGGATGATCCATCCCCACGTTGAGCACAACGGCAAGCGTGGGGTTAAAATGCAAAAAGGAGTCCATGTACTCGCACGCCTCAAACACAAAGTGCTCGCGCGCCTCTCCGATGCGGCAGGTGGAACCCTGCAAGGCGGGCAGCTCTGCGCCGCAGAGCACCGTAGGGTCGGCGGCGGTGAGAAAGATCTGCGCGCACATTGCCGTGCAGGTGCTTTTGCCGTGCATGCCGGCAATGCCAACGCGGTGGCGGTAGTGGACCATCAGATAACCAAGATAATCCGCACGGGAGAGCAAGGGCTTCCCCACCCGTTTGGCTTCACGGTATTCGGGATTTTCCTCCGAAATGGCAACGGTGTAGACCACCGCGTCATAGCGTGCCACGTTGGCGGCGTCGTGCGTGGAGAACACGGGAATGCCCTTTTGCCGAAGCTGTACGGTTTGCGGATTTTCGGCACGGTCGGAGCCGCCGACCACGTATCCCGCAGAGTGCGAGATCTCTGCCAATGCCGACATACTGATGCCGCCAATGCCGATGAAAAAAATGCTGCGGCAATCCTTGAGCATCTCTGCCACGCGCTCGTATCCGTAATTCGTGTTTTCCAAAGCCATGCAAAAAGCGCCCCCTCTCCCAAGCTCACACAAAGCAAAGCACTCACCTCATTTTATGGTAAATTTTAACAATGTGTGACAAAATATGCTTTGATTTGTGTAAAAAAAATTTGAATTTCACAAAAACATGCGATTTTCATTGAATAACGTTCACAAAAGAATGGTATAATAGTGGTATCAGTAAAATTACAGCACTGAACGGAGGTTTTTAACACCATGCAAATTACCGATATCAAAGTTAGAAAACTGTTTGATGAAGGACCGATGAAGGCAATCGTTTCCGTTACCTTTGACGGTCAGCTCGCCGTTCACGACATCAAAGTAATTTATGCGCGCGACAAGTATTTCATCGTGATGCCCAGCCGCAAGAACCCCGACGATACCTACCGTGACATCGTACATCCCATCAACGCACAGTTCCGTGGGATGCTGGAGTCCTCGGTCATCAGCGCATATGAGACCGCACTGGCAGAAGCAGAGCTCGCACCTGAAAAGGCAGAAGAAGCCGCGCCCGAAACCGTATAATCCAATCGGCAACAATCAAGACTGCGTAAGCAGTCTTTTTTGTTTTTCAGAGCCTGCCGTGCGCAAACAGAACGGCATCCCCTTGTAAGGTCAACGTGCCAAAGGAACGCCCCTCCCCGTCCTCGTCGTATCCCACGCTACCGGGGTTCAAGAGATACATAGGACGCTCCAGAACGCGATCTCCCACCTGCGTGCCTGCAGGCAGAACGCGCTCGGTTGGGCGGTGGGTGTGACCGAACAGAACAACGTCCGCGCCAACGGATGCCGCGTAGGAGATCAATCCACCAAGCCCCGACTTGACGCCGTGCAAATGCCCGTGCGTCAAAAGGATCGTGTGCCCCTCAAGATAGAGCGTGCGCCCGGTCCAAGGGACATCCTCGGTGCGGCTCCAATCGCAGTTTCCGCGTACGGCGTACACGGCGACCTCACAAAGTGCGGGCAGGTCGAGATCCCGCACGCCGTCCCCCAAAAAGCAGACCGCGTCGGGACGTCGGGGCTGACGCGCAAGCGCCTGACGGATACCGTCGGCATTCCCGTGCGAATCCGAAAAGATCAACAGCTCCATATCCAACCTCCCCTGTGGCGTACCACGCTGAATTCCCTTATATTATACCACGCCCACGCGCGTTTGTCTACACCCATGCGCGAAAAAAGGAGATTTTTCGTTTTGACAGAGGGGAAAACAGAAATACGTCCGTCAGCGGAAAGCATCACCGTTGACGGACGTATCTTTTTTAAAACCCCGCCGAGCCGTGTAATCGGGCAGTCAGAACCCTGTAGTTCAGGGCGGTGTCCTTGCGTTGGCTTTACTGCTCCCAGCTTCCGCACACGGTCGAGACAAGTCGATCGATTCGCATGCGGGAGGTCTGCAAACCACCAAACGACTCAGACTCCTTTGATCGATTGTAGGTTCACGTATCACCGATTATCACGCACTAAGCAGGAAAAAATTCGTTTTGAAAATCAGCCCTTGACGTCGTAGTCGATCTCCTCGGAGAACATGTCGTCAAACACGTCGGCTACGTTATCGAACTCGTCGTCATCGTCGACGGTGACCAAGGTGTCCTCGCCGTCCTCGTCCTTTTCCAGACGGAGCACCACGTACTCGCAAAAGCCGCCGTCAGCCTCTGCCTTTTCGGCAGAATCCGCAGGGATCATTGCAAAGTAAGTATTCTCGCCCAAGGTTACCTCACCGATCTTTTCAAATTCGATCTCGGTGCCATCCTCGTCTACAAGGGTAAAAAATTCGCGTTCGTTTTCTTTTTCGTTCATAATCTTCATTCCTTTTTTCAAAAAGTATTTTCTGCTATCATTTTACACGAAAACGGAGCAAATGTCAATAGCTTTTTCAGATTTCGCCCGAAAAATCCAGTACCTCGGATAAAATCGCGTTGCTGACCAGCATTCCGTGCGTGGTAAAGGCACAGTGCGCGCCGTCGCAAATGACAAGCCCGTGCGGCTCATACTTCGAAAAGCCCTTTCCAAAGACGCTTTCAAACGAGCGACCGAAGCGACTTGCAAACGCTTGGTAATCGACGCCCTCGCACAAGCGCATACGGAGCATGACGTACTCGTTCATGCGCTCCGCAAGGGACGGGATGCTGTGCTCCTCGGTGATATCCTCACCACGCAAATATGCGGACACGTCACGCGAGTTTCCAAAGCGCGCGCCGCCAAAATCCGAATGCGCCGCCACGCCCAAGCCGAGGTATTCCTCACAGCTCCAGTATTTGAGGTTATGACGGGATTCATACCCCTCTTTTGCAAAATTGCTGATTTCATATTGTTTCCAGCCGCCGCTTGTCAAAAATTCACAACCCTCAAAGTACATCTGCCGCGCCGCATCCTCGTCCGGAAGCGCGAGCCGATCCCGCACTCTTGCAAAGGGCGTGCCCTCCTCAATGATCAGATCGTACGAGGAGATATGCTCGGGACCGAGAGCACAGAGCTTTTGCAAGGTCTCCATGCGACTCACGGGCGTTTGGTGCGGAATGCCCGACATCACGTCGGCGCTGATGTTCTCAAAGCCCGCATCGCGCGCATCGGAAAAGCAGTGGCAAAAGGTGTCAAAATCGTGCAAGCGTCCCAGAGCGCGAAGCTCCCTTTGGTGCGCACTCTGAAGCCCGATGCTAAGGCGGTTAAAGCCTGCCCGTCGCATGCGCAAAAAGCGTTCCCTCTCCCCTGTTACGGGGTTGCACTCGGCGGTGATCTCCGCCGTGGGATCAATGCAAAAGTCGTGCCACAGCACCTCTGTCAGCCTCTCCAAAAGGCGAACAGGCAGAACGGTGGGCGTACCGCCGCCAAAAAAGACGGTGTCCACGGTGTAGTCGGCACAGCGCTCCGACCACCAATGCAGATCGCGGCAGAGTGCCTCGACGTAAGCCTCCATTGCCTCGTCGCTCGGGTGCGGCATGGAGCAAAAATCACAGTACAGACATTTGGAGCGACAAAACGGAATATGCAGGTACAATCCAAGCGGTTTCTTCATATCCGCCTCACTTCCGATCCGCATGGCAGACCATGTAAACGACCTGATAGCGTGACGAGAGCGACACGAGCAAGCGCTTTGCCGCCTCCATGCGGCAGTCGTCCAGATTGACGAAGGGATCGTCCAGGATCAGGCAGGGCTTTTCCCCCTCGGCGTACAGCGCATCGGTCAGAGAAAGACGCGTGCAAAAGCGCACCGCATCGCGCCAGCCTTGGCTGAAGCTTTCCAGCGTTTGCGTTTTTCCGCCCTCGCGGAGCTTGACCTCAAAGGAGGCATCCATCACCGATTCGGGAGGCTCCGTGGCGATCAATTCCTCCAAAAAAGCCGAAAAACTCTTTTGCATGTCACCAAGGTAGCGCACCGAAAGCGCCGTTTTGG
>JAFTKJ010000111.1 GCA_017453305.1 Clostridia bacterium | reverse complement strand
GCCCAGCATACGCTGAGAGTCGTTCCATTCCTCGTGCAGTTGGATCAAGCCGACGCCCTTGTGCGCAAGGGATGCGATCAGGTCGTGATCGTACTGCGTGGGGCGGATGGAAAACCGATTGGGATATTCCCCAAGATTGTAGATGACCTGCCCCGGGATATAGTTGTGAATACGCTCGCGGCGCAGGCACTTTTTGACATGTGCCTCGGCGTAGGCGATATGGTCAATCCTCTTTTTGCAGTCCTCCAATGACAAGCGCTTCATAAAATGATCTCCTTTGCTTTCGTTTGAGGTTTATTATAGCAAACCGACATTACAAAGTCCATTGCAGATCTTGCATTTTTTCAAGGAAAGCTTGCAGTTGTTGCGTTGTTTTGAAAGATTATTCCTCGATGATCTCCATCTTTTCAATCACAACGGGGGTGCGCGGTACGTCGTCGAACCAGCCCATGCGTCCCGTGGGAACGGCGGCGATCTTGTCTACCACCTCAATGCCCTCGGTCACCATGCCAAAGCCCGCGTACTGACGGTCCAGGTAGGGCGCGTTCTGATGCATGATGAAGAATTGAGAGGACGCGGAGTTGGGATCCTGCGTGCGCGCCATGGAGAGCACGCCGCGCGTGTGCTTGAGGTCGTTTTGAGGAAAACCGTTTGCCGCAAACTCACCCTTGATGGAGGGCGCGTCCTTGTCGGCGAAGCTTTCGTCGTAGCCGCCGCCCTGAATCATAAATCCGCTGATGACGCGGTGGAAGATCACACCGCTGAAAAATCCGCTTTCGATCAAGCCGAGAAAATTCTCAACGGTTTTGGGTGCCTTGTCGGGGTAAAGCTCTGCGGTCATTTCGCCGTAGTCACGGACGGTAATTTTAATTTTCGGGTTGTTCATCATTGTAAATTCCTTTCTGTTTCTGTGTGTAATCAATCAAAGATACGCCGCGCGAAAAAGCTCGTCAATGCGCTCCTGCTTTCCCGCAACGTGAAGATAGCCGAACAATACCTCCATGCCCGTTGCCGTGCGATAATCGCTGACGGTGGCGTGCTTTGGGGTGTTGGTATGACCGATGTTTCTGCCGCGCTTAAAGTAGCCCTCCTCCTCCTCGGTCAAAAGGGGGAGCAGCTTTTTCATTGCCTCGGCTTGCGCAGACGCGCGGACAAAGGAGAGCGCCGCCTCGTTCAGGTGCCCCGATTTGGAAAGCCCTTGGGATACCAGATGCTCGCGTACGCAAAGCTCGATGACGCAGTCGCCAAGATACGCCAGGGCAGGCGTGCTGATTTCGCGAAGGTCCGTCATGCCTCTTCCGTTGCCTCCGTGCCGTTGGGTGCGTCCTTCTTTTTCTTCTCTTCCTTCTTCTTTTCTTCCTTTTTCTTTTCCTCAGCCTTTTTCTTCTCCTCGGCAGCCTTCTTTTCTGCCTTTTCGGCAGCCTTCTTCTGCTTTGCCTCCTCCTTTTTCTCCGCCTCCTCACGGGTCTTTTCGGCGTTGAGATCGGGGTAGCATTCATCCAGAAGGATCTGCACGACGTTCTTCAGATACGAGGAAAGCGAGGAAAGCCCCAGGATCATGGTGAACAGATCCTCACTTGTGTCGGGGGAGAGGCTGTTGCGCTCCAAAAAGCCGTGCACGGCATCCGCCAGCTCGCGCCGCTCGTTCTCCTTGATCTGCAGGTAGCGCGTATAGATGCGCTCAGGCAGCTGTGCATCGTATTCGGGCAGGGCGTACACGTTTTGCAAAGCACGCTTGATCTCACCGATGGAGAGCGTGTTTTTCATTTCGTACACCAACAGCATTTGCAGGATCTGCTCCTTGCTGTACTTTTTGCCCTTGATGGGGGAAAGCAGCCCGTCCTTGGAGTAATTGTTGATCATGGTCTTGGTCAATACGCGATCCTCAAAACGAGGAGAGCCCTCGCGCCGCTTGCTTTCGGCAAGGCTGGTGATCTGATCCAGATACAGATCGATGGCGGGGATCTCGGAGGGGTGCAGATCGGCGTCGCGCACCGCCTCGGCAATCAAAGCGTCCAATTCTTGTTTGTTCATACAAAGCCCCTTTCGGCAATGGAATGCACATCGGCGGTTTTGATGTCCGCCTGATACGTTTTTCTATACTATTATAACGGATTTTGCCCCGAAAATCAATAGGTTTTGTAAAGATTGTGGCAAAAGACTTTTCCGTTCGTTTTTTCCACAGCATTTTTCCACCGAATTGTGGAAAGTTTTCCACATGTAAAATGAATAAATACATGAAAAAAGACGAATAAAGTCGACAAAATACGGGTTTTCCGCATAATCCACAAAGTTTTCCACACTTTTAACCGCTTTCCACAGCGCAACCTGTGGAAAACTCGCCTGACCAAAAAACACCGAAAAAGGCAAAAAACTTCCCATGCGCCTCCCCCTGCACGCCCTCAAACGCCTTCCGAAGAACGACTTAGCCTCTCCCCGTGTGAGAGGTGGCAAACGTCGCTATGCGTCGGGTGACGGAGAGGGCTGAACACCTCTCCACGCCCCCGTTCCAACCGCTTGCTAACAGCTTGGTTTGTTCACCCTGCACAAAAAGTATCATCGTTCATTGTGCAAAGATACAAAATCCGTGCGCGGCGATTGACAATGCGGAAAAAATGTGGTATGATAAAAGTGAAAAAGTGCCCCTTGCGGCACAGTGCATAGCTTTCAAGGAGGTACGAGCCATGAAAATGAACCAATCGAATATCCATCAAGCCGCAGGTAAAAGGAGGCTCGCGCGTCCTTGCATGCCCGCATAGACGGGCAATATGCGGTCTCCGTCTGTGCGGGATTTTTTAGCCTTGTATCGTGAAAAATCTACACAGAAAGGAAATTATCATGAAGTATACGAATAAACTGAAAATAACACGCAGTCTTTCGTTTTTGCTGGTCATGCTTCTGCTTCTTGTGCAAATTCCGTTTTCCGCGATGGCGTTGGAGATCGAGGACGAGAATTTGGCAGCGACTTTGCCAAACACGGAGGAGCAGGATAACCGCTCTGCCGGCGCCTCGTCCTTGCTGGGCATTGGCGAAAAGAGCTACGCGGAGCTGCAAACGTTGCGCGTCGAGGACGTTGTGCGTCCCGAGGTGGTCACGCTTGCAATGGCGCAGGAAAAGGGGCACGTCAACCGCTTGACCGCGCAGGAGCAAACGCTCAATTCGGTCATGTTCCAAAACCTGGACGGCTCCAAGACGACCTACGTATTTTCCGATCCCGTGAAGTACGTTACGGCAAACGGTGACGTTCGCGATAAGAGCACCGCGCTCACGGCGCAAAATGGCTCGGCATTCGCGTATGCCATGACGGATAACAGCGTCAACGTCTACTTTGGCGCAAAGCTGGCTTGGGGCGGTGTCAAGACTGTTTACGACGGCAATTCCGTCACCCTCAAGCCCGTCACCACCGCCAATCCTTCTCCCACGTTGGGAGCGGACGGCAAGAGCGTGACCTACGCAGGCGCGTTCGGCAATGGAACGGCACTGCAATATCGCACGTTGCTCAACGGTGTCAAGGAGGACATCGTGCTGAACAGCAACGTAGGGCAAAGCTCCTTTGCATTCAATATGACACTTGACGGCTTCACACCCGAGCTGCGCGACGGCGTCTGGTGCCTGCTGGATGACCGCGACGTAGCGGTTCTGAGCCTTGGCAAAGTGCTTGTCAAGGATAGCGCAAACAACGAGGTGCTTGGCACGATGAACGTGACCGCCAACAAGCTTGGCGGCTACACCGTCACCGTCACAGCCCCCGAGGATTTCCTCAACGATGAAAATACCGTTTATCCCGTGTACGTGGATCCTATGGTGGTTACGATATACGAGACTTACACAAATTACGATACGCAGGAAACCGAAACCGGTATTTACGATCTTGCAGTGTACTGTGATTATGAAACGTATTCTGCAGTAAGACCCAACATTGATAATTTCAATATTATGGGCGGCGATTATGCGGATGTTTACTATCAGCTCCCTGCATTTTTGGGTGACTCCTATTACGACTATTCCAACCTGGCACCCGAGCAGCTTGGCAAGGTCATGTTTTACGTCAGACTCCATGAAGGAGCTGCCGGAAAATTGTATGCCTCCGGTGTTCCGTATGACCCATACATTACGTATGAAGATGACGTAGACTCTATGGTAGAGCCCAGCGTTTGGGGATGGTTGTGCAACAATTATCGAACCGAAGCAGACGCTGCCGCAGCGGCAGGACTCTATGGACTTGATATTACTGCCCTGGCTCGTGCCTGGCTGAGATTCAATTCCGGGGAATCGACCGATGAATTGGACAATCCCGCATTGGGCTTTATCGTATCGGGCAATTTTACGGCAGGCAGACGCGTAGCCGTGATCAATGACCGCAACTATGCCGGTATGTATTATACCGTTGATTACGACACCGGTCTGCGCGCATACTACAGTGATTTCAGCACGGGTAAGTTTTTGGTAGGCGTAGAAGCCGAAGGCTATTCTGGCGGCCTTGACAAGGTTGCTATGCGTTCACTGGAGGGATGGGATGCAATGTGGGTGCACGAATATCAAGGAAATAGCACCTACTATATAGGCATTCAAGAAGAAGGTACTGTAAAGTACCTAAACGCAGTTCCTACCGTTGTAAACGAAACAACAACCTACGAATTATTGTTGACTGAAACAAAAGGAACGCTATGGCAAATACACTTGGCAAATGGCGGAGGTGTTGTCATGCGTTTCGAAGAGAACACGCAAGATAACGTCGTAAACTACAATAAGGCGCTGGGGCGTTCTGGAAATAACGTAGTTGTAACCGATTATGTCACGTCTGATCAAGACGGTTACAGTAATATCGTTTGGCGCAAAACGGTTGACAGTTTTCCAATAATGACCGGTCTTACCATATCGCTACCTTATGACCATAACAATATTAGTCCCGGCAGTACAATAGGCATTACCAAAACTCCCATTCCGGCAAATGCAACGTGGCAAAACACGACGGATTATAAGTACGAAAGTTTGGATCCCTCTGTTGCAACCATTTCGGAAACCGGATTGATTACGGGCGTATCTGCAGGCATTGCAACCATCGTTGTTACTCATAAGCAAACGGGAGTAATGGATTGGTGCGCTGTTTTTATTGGTAATTATCAACACGATAACAATGTGCCTGTTGGTGATTATTTTATAAAAAACGTTGCATCCCTTCAGTATCTTGAAATTGGTCAATCAAGTTCTACTCCTATAAGCATGGGCGATTTTTCAATGGAGGACTCTTCTATTTGGAGAATCGAAATCGTAGGGGCTTCGCCGGAAGGTGAATATCAAGGATATTACACCATAAAGTCTGTTAGTACGGGAAAATACCTTGGCGTGGATTTGGACCAATCTTCACCGCGTAATCGCCTTAAGCTCTTTCCTTCCAACTCGGGAGCAGCAACAAAATGGATAATCCAAATGGATTCAGATGGGGCGCATAAGATATTACCTCTTTCGGTACCTCATCCCGGGATGCTTTTAGAGCAAGATTCACAGCAACCGTACGCGGGTGTTTCAACCCAAACAAACAACCAGCACACGGACGATGATTTTTGGTACTTACAAGAAATATCGGTATATCACGAGGTAGAACACATCTACCAAGATAGCTTACCCCTGTGTTGGATGTCGGCTGCAATAATGTTTGCAGACCATTATATTGATGCAACTATCCATGAGACCGTGTTGGAACTGTATAACATGATTAGACCGAATCAAAGTTATAGCGGTGGGACAATAGAAGAAACCAAAGAAGCGATTGACAAATTAATGGAACTTTACGAACAATTGTTGATTATCGAAGCTCAAACCGATAAAATATTGTCTAAAGAAAATTTGGGTTCTATACTATTCTCAGGTGATATTGTTGTGGTTGGCAGAGGTAATTACCAAGATATTACAGATTCAACCACAAGAAATTCTGGCCACGCAACGGTAATTCTTGGCTATGTCACATATCTTGGAATGGACGATGAACAAAGATTTATTGTAATGGATTCTGCATTTGATGACACGCCAATCTATTTGATGTCCTACGAAAAGCTTGTGAACGATGCAAACGCCCAATGGGATGATGTACTTTGGGATTCTGATCCGGACAGTATTAACAATCAACGAGTCTGGGATCGTATAATTATAAGGTCAGGGGGGCAGCCCATAAACTATATACCCTACTATTTTGATCAGGAGGATTAACTTTATGAAAAAACTAACAAGAATAATCGCAATTTTGTTGCTACTACCTTTGCTTGGTTCTTGTGGCTTGGTTAATCAACTTTTAGAAGGTACCACAACCGAAAGCGGCGACAATGTAGAAAACAAACCCTCGGTTCAAGCATTGCCTTTTACTCTTATACCACACTATTTGAATGAAAGTGACCCTCTCGCAATGCATGCGTTCATAACAGCGGTGCAATCATATCAAAGTCTTCCACTGCAGGAAATCCCCGAAGTAGAAGACTAC
>JAFTKJ010000110.1 GCA_017453305.1 Clostridia bacterium | reverse complement strand
ATATCTATTTGTGTTTGGATATGCTATAATATAATCATAGCACACCCAAAAAGGAAAGTCAATAGGTTTCTCCTTTTTTAAAGATAAATTTGAAAAATTTTAAGATTGAAAGGGAAAAATGTCAATCATGGAAAAATTAGTACATATTTTGGAGCAGTTTAACATCAAGGCAGATGCATTGCCGCACGGAAACGGGCACATCAATAGCACGTTTTTGGTGGATTGCACGCCCCGTGTGATCCTGCAACGAATCAACACCAATGTTTTCCGTCGCCCCGAAGAGGTGATGGAGAACATCATGGCTGTGACCTCCTATCTGCGCGAAGAGATTGAAAAGAGCGGCGGTGACCCCAAAAAGGAGACGCTGACCTTTTTGCGCACCAAGGAGGGGTTGCCGTACTACAAGGATGCGGACGGCGACTACTACAGAGCGTATTATTTCGTAGAAGATACCATCTCCCTTGAGCAAGCGCAAACACCTGCCGATTTTGCCGAGGCGGCACACGGGTTTGGCAGATTTCAGCGCATGTTGGCAAATTTCCCTGCTGACCGTTTGTATGAAACGATTGAAAAATTCCATGATACAGCAAACCGTTTTGCCCAATTGGAGGATGCCATTGCAAAGGATGCCGCAGGGAGAGCCGCAAGCGTTGCCGAGGAGATCGCCTTTGCGCGCGCTTATGCCAAGTACGCAACCGCCATTACCGACGCCATTGCAGAGGGAACGGTTCCGCTTCGCGTGACACACAACGATACCAAGCTCAACAACGTCCTTTTGGATGCAAAGACGCGTAAAGGCATTTGTGTGATCGACCTGGATACCGTAATGCCCGGCTCGATGCTGTACGACTACGGTGATGCGCTTCGTTTTGGCGCATCCACGGGAGCCGAGGATGAGACTGACCTAGGTAAGATCCATTTCGATCTGGAAAAATTCGAGGCATTTACCGCCGCGTTCTTAGAGGAGTTGGGCGACAGTGTGACTCCGAAGGAGAGAGAACTGATGCCTCTGTCCGCGTTGATCATCACGTTGGAGATCGGCATTCGCTTTCTTGCCGACCACCTCAACGGAGACGTTTATTTCTCGATCCACCGCGAAAACCACAACCTGGATCGTTGCCGCACGCAGTTTAAGCTCGTATCCGAGATCGAGCAGTACCTGCCCAAGATGGCGGAGATTGTTGCACGCTACTAATTGAAAACCCGAAACCGACGCGCAGACATGCGCGTCGGTTTCGGGTTAGGCTTCTATTGGCACAACACTTTTATTACATGAGCACGTCAGGCTCCCAGGGGGATGAAAATTCCATCTCCTTGCCCGTGGCAGGGTGACGGAAGCAGAGCTTGGTCGAAAAGAGTGCGATGGGACAACGGTCGCCTCGTGCGCCGTATTTACCGTCTCCCAGCAACGGAAGCCCACGGGAGGCAAACTGAACGCGGATCTGATGGGTGCGTCCTGTGTGAAGGATCACACGCACCAGGGAGAGTGTGCCGTAAGTGTCGGATTCCACTGTTTTTTGCGTCACGTAGTCCAAAAGAGCACGCTTGACTCCTGCGCGTTCACGATCAACGACAAAGGTCTTATTTTTGTTGCGATCGTGAAACAGCAGATCGCTCATAGAATCGGACGAAGGGCTTGGGACACCGTGAACGACGGCAAGATATTCCTTGCGCAATAGATGCTGCTGCAGCTGTGCGGAAAGTTTTGATGCTGCGGACGGAGTTTTGGCATAGACCATGACTCCGCCGACGCCGTGATCAAGGCGATGCACGGTGCCGATATAGCCGTTTGTGTGCGCCGCGAGCAGGTCGGCGAACCCTTTTTGATCCGGCGTTGATTCGGAGATGAGGTTGCTCGGCTTGACGGCAACGATGACGTGAGAGTCCTCATAAAGAACGTTGATATCCATAACGTGATCCTCTTTTAAATAAAGTAAATTGCGGAGAAAAATGATGCAGAAGAACAGCAAAAACAAGAATGATCGTCATGCGGCACTGGATGCTCTTGCACAGGCGTTTGAGGGCTTGCAGATCCAATGCTTTGACGAGATCGATTCCACCAATGCCGAGGCAAAGAGAATGGTTTGCGGTGGCTTTGAGGGCGCGCGTGCTTTGATCACCGCGCGTACGCAAAGCATGGGGCGGGGCAGAATGGGGCGGAGCTTTTATTCTCCTGCGGATACGGGAGCATATTTCAGCGTGCTGTGCCGCGTAAGTGGGGAGTTGACCGACGCAGTTACGGTGACCTCTGCCGCGTCTGTTGCCGTGATGCGTGCCATTCGCACACTGACAGGATTGCAGGCAGAGATCAAATGGGTCAACGACCTGTATCTGAACGGCAAAAAGATCTGCGGTATTTTGGTGGAAGGAACGGGACTGGAAAGCAGTCGGTTTATGATCATCGGCATCGGCGTAAATATCAGCACCGAGGATTTTCCGTCGGAGCTACGTGAGATTGCCGGGTCGGTGGGCGCACGCGCACTGGATGCGCAAACGTTGATTGCGGAGATCTATCGGGAGCTGGCACCGTATCTGGACGATCCTTCCAATCGCTCCTGGCTTGCGGATTACCGCACGTACTCTTGCGTGATTGGGAAACGCGTGCGCTGGATGCAGAACGGAGCCTGGCGCGAGGGAACTGCCGCAGAGATAGATGCAGACGGTGCTTTGCAGGTGGAAACGGATGGCGGTGAACGAATTCGTCTTTACAGCGGCGAAATTACGCTTCGGGCGGCAGAAATATAGAAAAAGAATAATTCTAATTATCGAATTTTGCTGTTTAAAAGCGCTTTTTTCCATATTATAACACGAAAAAGCAGAACTTTTGAAACGTTCACAGAAAGTTAACATCAAAATACACGGTGGTTCTTGCTTTTTCGTCAAAAAAAAGATAAAATATTATAGAATCTTGCAATATAAAAAGGGGAAGTATTATGAAGCTGTTAAAAGAAATGCGTCAACTTGGGAATCACCGTCCCGAGGAAGAAATGCATATGATCAACATATATCCCGAGCTGGAAAAAAAGACGATTCTTGGCTTTGGCGGTGCGTTTACCGAGGCGGCGGCGTATAATTATGCGCAAATGTCTCCCAAGGCAAAGCAAGAGGTGCTGAAAAAGTATTTCGATCCCGCCGAGGGCGCGGGTTATACAATGGGGCGCGTACACATCGGCTCTTGCGACTTTGCTTTGGATCTTTACAGTGAAGCATACTGTGAGGATCTTTCCGATTTCAACATCGAGCGAGACAAAAAGTACGTCATTCCCATGATCAAGGATGCGCAAAAGGTAGTTGGTGATAAGCTGTTTTTGTTTGCCTCTCCCTGGAGTCCTCCCGCGTTTATGAAGGATAACAATTCCTTGATCGGTGGAGGCAGCCTTAAGAAGGAGTTCTATCCCACCTACGCTGCATATTTTGTCAAATTCATTCAGGCGTATGCCGCAGAAGGTATTAAGATTGGTGCTGTCACGGTGCAAAATGAGGCACATGCAGTACAAACCTGGGAAAGCTGTCTTTATACGGCGGAGCAGGAAGTGGATTTTGCAGTCAATTATTTGCGTCCGGCGCTGGATCAGGGCGGTTTGTCCGATGTGAAGATCATCATTTGGGATCACAACCGTGAGCGCATCATCGACCGTGCGTGCGAAAGCTTTTCCGTAGACGGTTCGCAAGAAGCAATATGGGGCATGGGCTTCCATTGGTATTCGGGCGACCATTTCGATGCTGTGGACGTATTTCGCGCCATGTACCCCGAAAAGGCGATTTTTGAGACCGAGCTGTGCCACGAAAGCTCCGAGAGCTTTGACGATGACAGACGCAATACCGATTATGCGAAGGAGTACATCTCCTGCCTGCGCCACGGCGCGATAGGCGTTTGCGATTGGAACCTGATTTTGGATGCAGTGGAGGGCGGTCCCTACCATTGCCGTACCACGGGCGGTTGCGCGGCGGCGCTTTACTATGACGAAAAGACACACGGCGTGATTACCGACGGCATCTACGGCGTAATTAAGACAATCTCAAGCGAGATTGAGCGCGGCGACGTTGTGGTAACCACCACGTCCGCCTCCTCGGCGCTTTGCGAGGCTGCTGTGAAAAAGCAGGACGGCAGAGTCATTCTGTTTGTGCTCAATACCTCAGGCGAGGAGCAAGAGGTGAACGTGCGTATGAACGGACGTGTTACCGCCTTTACGCTTCCCGCGAATTCCTTGTCTGCAAACGTCATTGCTTGAGCAAATAACGCAATACGTATTGCAAAAAAGGCATATTTTGCAAAAAACAAGACTATTACAACACAAAGGACTTATTCATGTTAGAATTCAAACACGTATCTTATGAAACTCCCGACCACAAGGAGATCATCCGTGACGTCAGCCTGCAGATCGATGATCGTTTCGTCGCGATCACCGGTCCCAACGGAAGCGGAAAATCCACAATGGCAAAGCTTGTTGCGGGAATCTACGTTCCTACCTCCGGTCAAATTCTTTTGGATGGGGAGGATATTACAGGTTTGTCGATCACCGAGCGCGCAAAGTGCGGCATCAGCTTCGCATTTCAGCAGCCCGTGCGCTTTAAGGGCATTACCGTCAAGGAGCTGATCTCCATTGCGTCGGGCAAAAACATTTCGGTTGCCGAGGCTTGCTCGTATTTGTCCGAGGTCGGTCTTTGCGCAAAGGATTATATCAACCGCGAGGTGGATGGCTCACTCTCGGGCGGTGAATTGAAGCGCATCGAGATCGCGATGATCAACGCGCGCGGCACAAAGCTTTCGGTTTTTGACGAGCCGGAGGCGGGAATCGATCTTTGGAGCTTTAACAATCTGATCCAGGTTTTTCGCAACATGTACGAAAGAACCAAAGGGATGATCCTGATTATTTCACACCAAGAGCGCATTTTGGACATTGCCGATAAGATCATCGTGATTGCGGACGGCAAGGTCGCGGCTTACGGGACCAAGAACGAGATCCTGCCCGAGCTTTTGGGCGTGCAGGCTGGGTGCCGTTTCTTTGAGGAGGTGCGCAAATAATGGATGCAATTCAAAAGAATCTGTTAGAGCAGATCGCTGATCTGCATGACGTTCCGCAGGGGGCGTACTCCTTGCGCATCAACGGCAATCTGTACGGTAAAAACGACTCCGAAAATATTACCATTGTCAAAAAAGAGGACAAGTCCGGAATTGATATTTACGTTAAGCCCGGTACCAAAAAAGAGAGCTTGCATATTCCCGTTCTGCTTTCGCAAACGGGGTTGAAGGAGCTGGTCTACAACGATTTTCACATCGGCGCCGACTGCGATATCACCATCGTGGCGGGCTGTGGAATTCATAACAGCGGCAGCCTTGAAAGCGAGCATAGCGGTATTCACGCCTTTTATTTGGGCGAGGGTGCCAAGGTCAAGTATATTGAAAAGCACTACGGTGACGGTGAGGGCACGGGAAAGAACGTGATGAACCCCACGACGATAGCTGTCCTTGGCAAAAACAGCTATATGGAAATGGAGACCGCGCAAATCAAGGGGGTGGATTCCACCAAGCGTGACACCAAGGCGACCTTGGACGATGGCGCGACGCTCATTGTCCGTGAGAAGATTATGACGCACGGCACGCAATTTGCCGAGACCAACTTTACCGTTGATCTCAATGGCGAGGATTGCGGTACACACGTGATCTCACGCTCCGTTGCAAAGGACCAAAGCCGTCAGAGCTTTTTGTCTCACGTCAACGGAAATAACAAGTGCTCGGGACATACCGAGTGTGATGCAATCATTATGGATGACGCCCAGGTCACGGCTTTGCCGCAGATCGAGGCAAATCACGTGGACGCTTCCTTGATCCACGAGGCGGCAATCGGAAAGATTGCAGGGGAACAGCTGATCAAGCTGATGACGTTGGGGCTTTCCGAAAAAGAAGCCGAGGAGCATATTGTCAACGGATTTTTGAAGTAATACAATCAAATCGGCGCGTAATTGGGCGTGCGGTTGAGTCGATCGTTTGGTGGATTTTTGTAGAAGGATCTGCCAAACGGTCGACTTTTTTGCGCAAAATCGGCTTTGGAAGGTTGCTTTTTGAGGTTGTTTTTGTGTCAAAAAGCTGTTGAAAGCGCGAAAATTAAATTTTGCTTTTTGTCAAAGTGTAGAAAATTTGGCTCAAAAATTGTGCAGATTGCACAAAAAAGAAAGTTGGTTTTTGTGCGCTTTTCTTTTTAGAATTGCTCAAAAATAGGTAAAAGAGATTTACCTTGTGGAAACTGTGGAAAAACAGCACTATAAAATTGCACAAAAATAGCGCAAAACATTGGAAACAAAGTGATTTTTGATGCGAAAATCAGTAAATGGCATTTACATGTGCGTTTTTGAGACTTTGTGAACAAAATGAGAATAAATGGATTTGTAAATTTTTTTCGATATTGTTTTGACCGATAAGTGAATTTTGAGAGTGAAAAAAGTCGGTCGGAAGTATTTTTTTGAAATGGTTGCACTTGACAGAA
>JAFTKJ010000109.1 GCA_017453305.1 Clostridia bacterium | reverse complement strand
GGTCTGCTCCTCACACCCAAATACGGCTCCCGTCAACGCTTCCACATGATCATTACCGATGCGCCCCTGCCCGAGTCGCCGCTCCTGGAAAAGACGGTGTGCGACCGTTGCGGCAAGTGCGCGCAGGCGTGCCCCTTGGGTGCGATCGACGAGAACAACGTTGAGGTGATCGATATCTGCGGCAAGAAGATGGAGGTTGCCAAAATCGACTATGACAAGTGCCGCACCTGTAAAAACGGTGCATGCCCCAACCGCCTGGCTCCCTACGCAAAGCCCGACCGTGTTGCCGCGCTTTGCAACCGCACGTGCCTGTGCCATCTGGAGGAGAGCGGTGCATTGGAGAACAACTTCCACGAGGTGTTCCGCAAGCGTGACGCCTGGGCGATCGGAGATCGCGGTGCAAAGTACGAACGCGATATCGAAAGCAACAACGTCCTTGGCGGTCAGTACAGCAAAGGAGCCTCCAAATGATGAAGCTGACGTCGCAAATGATCAAGGAAAAGGCGGCGGAGCTGGGGATCGATTGTATTGCCATTGGCAACGTCGAACGCTTTGCGGGTGCTCCCAAGCTGATGTCACCCACCACCTATTTTCCGGAAACAAAATCCGTAATCGCGGTTGCTATGCGCATTCCGCGCGGCACGTATCGCGGTATTGAAGAGGGAACGCATTGGCACAACTATACGTTCTACTCCTACAACAAGCTCAATTCTTATTTCCGTCCCAGACTCTCCTACGAGCTGGCATGCTTTATCGAGGATCACGGCTGGGAGGCGGTGTTGCATTATCCCGCCGTTCCCGAGGGGAACGGAACCATGCAGGAGCCGGTTGCCGAGGGCAAGGTTCCGCCCGACGTTATCTGCTCGGCTCGTGTGATTGCGGCAGGCTGTGGACTTGGCGAGATTGGATACTCCAAGGTCTTTCTGACCAAAAAGTTCGGTCCTCGCGTGCGCATCGGCTTGATTTTTACCGATTGCGAGCTGGAGCCCGATCCGATCCTTGATACGGGGGACATCTGTATTCACTGCGGCGCTTGTGTGCGCGAGTGCCCCGGAGATGCCATTCCGCCTGTGAAGGACGAGAAAAAGCGGCTTGAGATCGACTACGGCGAAAAGAAGGTGTGGTACGGCGACGTTCGCATGGGCCGTTGCACGCTTTCTCACCACGGTATGAACAACGAGTGTTCGCCCTTCCTCAAAAAGGAATTTCCCAACATGGCGTTTGACGTGCGCAACAGCGAAATGACCGAGGAGGAGGCTTACATTCTCTCTTACATCGTCGCCGGCGGTAAGTGGGGACGCAAGCCCGACAGCAACAACGTCATCGGTTATTACGACTATATTCTGACGCACACGGGTTATTTTGCCATTTGCGGTGCACGCGGCTGCATTCGCGCGTGTATGAACGCTTTGGAAAAGACCAACCGCATTGAAAACAAGTTCCACAATCCCTTCTACTACAAAAAGAGCTGGCTTTTGCCTAATCAGCCCACCGAGGTCTCCAAGGGTGTCAACCCCTACCGCGAGGCTTTCCTGGACGAAAAATACCCCGGCATTCGGGAGAACGAGTACGAAAAGACCGAGGATTGATCCAAAATACGGAGGAAGCTTCTGAAAAGAGGCTTCCTCCGTACCGTTATTTCAAGAGTTTTACGCAAGAGTGCTTTTCCGAGTTGATGCTATCTCATAATGTAATACATCAAATAGCGGTCGGGACGTTCCTTGGCGTAGCGCGAGCGTTTCATATACTCAAAGGAGACCTCAAGATCTGTGCGTTCCATGATCTCGGTCAAGCGCGTGGCGCGGATATCACGGGCGAGGGCATCCGTTTTTTCGGCGCGCTCGGCGTCGTCCTCGGTGCGCACCGCCATCAGATAGCGGATCGCCAGATGCTCCCGTGCGATGCGGGCACGAACCTGATCATTCTCTGCCGCTTCCTCGGCACGTGAAAAGAGCTCGTCACAACGCAGGATCAGCCCGTCCGAGAGGTACTGTGCGTCGGGATGATCGTACAACGTCATGCGTTTTCCTTTGACTGCTTCGGTCATCAGGTGCAGATATTCCCGGATATACGGTGCGCCGTTTCCGTATACACCGTCGGTAAATTCGCAAATCAAAGTGTCCACGTCCGCATTCACGTCCCACAACAGATGCGAGATGAGATAGACCTTGAGGTCATCCATCGACGCCCCTCCGCCGTAGGAAAAGTTTCCTTGCTGCAGCATTCCCTTGACGCCGTGACGCTTGTACCAGCGGATATTTTCCGCCACGGTGTAAAAATTGGGGAACGGCTGCAGATAGTTGTGAAAGTTCACGGCGTAATCCCAAACGTACAAGCGCTTGCAGATGCGCGACCACTCCCGTACGTTGTTCAAAAACTCGGCGCACGCTCCGTTTGGATCACGGGACGCAAGTACCTCCATGGGATCGCCCCATTCGCACTCAATATCACACAAGCGGACGATCACGTTGTCGCGTGGCTTTGCGTAGCGAGGCGCTACGCGGGAGTACTGATAGGCAAAGGTATGGATCAGGATTTGGGGATGCTCGCGCTCGATCTCCTCGGCAATGCGGTTGACAAAACGGATGATGCTACCCGAGGGAGAGCCCTCTTCCTCGTCGATGCGACGGCATTCGGGGCATTGACACCATGCGATCTTGTCATTTTGCGCTACCGAGAATACGCGGCACTCGGGGTGCTCGCGGATCCATTCTTTCACTTGACGGAGTGCGATCTCTTGCACGCGTGGGTGCGAAAGGCAGGGCTGCAGCGGTGAGCGCTCACCCTTCCAAAGGGCAAAATACTCGGGGTGCTCCTCAAAATAAAGGCGCGGCGGTACGAGGTCGTCAAAGGAGTGATGGCAGTTGAAAAATTTCATGTTGCCACCCTTTTCGGCAGAGAGGTCACCCAGTGTGGTATTGAGGCGATTCTTGGCGCAAAACGCACCGTCAAAGGCAAAGCGGAAATACGTATCGCGGTATTCAAAATCGGGTGTTTGGCGCAGGTCGATCGTTGGGATCACAAGCTCCTCTACGTGATCGATACGTTCAACGCCCTTGGTAAAGGCGCGAAATCCGAGAAAACGCCGCAAAAGCTCATACACACCGTACAGCGTGCCGCGTGGCGTGTTGCCCGTGATAAGCAGATTTTCCCCTGCCGAGCGGATCAGAAATCCCTCCTCGCCAAGCGCTGCCAGCTCCTCCTCGCTCACCCATTTCATGCCGTCTCTGGTGGATGCGCCGATCCAAATTTCGGGCGAGCGGACGGGACAGCGATCCGAAACGTATGGGATAAACGTGCCCGTTGCTTCGTAAATATAGTGCTGTAGTTGTGATGCGGCGTATCTCTCGCAAGAGGTGGAAAGATTTGCGCCAATGATGCTATAGTGGCATATGCCGTTTGTAATCATGCGATGCTCCGTCACGTTGCATTCCTCGCTTTCTTCTCTGCTTCCACGGCGCGGCGGATCTCAAAGCCGTTCTCCTCCAAAAGCACCTCTGCGCGTGCCTCAGTCACACCGCAGATGTCGCCGACAATGCGGATCATTCTTGCGCGCAGCTTGCGATTGGTGGGGCGCAGATTGATCATCAAATTTTCATATACGTGCCCCAATTGGATCATCACCGAGGTGGAGATCATGTTCAAAATCATCTTGTGCGCGCTCCCTGCCTTCATGCGTGTGGAGCCCGCAATGACCTCTGCACCTGTATCGGGATGAATGCCAACGTCGGCGATCTCTTCAATGGGACAGCCCTTGTTGCAGGAGAGTGCGACGCAAAATGCGCCCATCTCCTTGGCGTAGCGGAGGGCACCCAGCACGTAGGACGCGCCGCCCGCTACCGAAATGCCCACCACGCTGTCAAGCTCGGTCAACGAATAGGCGGACAGATCGCGTGCTCCGTCCGTGTCGGAGTCCTCTGCACCCTCCACTGCATGGCGAAGTGCACCGTCACCGCCTGCGATGATGCCCACGACCAGATCGGGGGAGACGCCGAACGTCGGGGGACATTCCGAAGCATCCAGCACGCCAAGACGTCCGGACGTGCCGCAACCAACGTAAAAGAGTCTGCCGCCTTGACGCATGCGTTCCACAATGCCGTCCACCGCCCGGGCGATGTGTTCAAGTTCCGCATCGATCGCGTCCACGGCACGGCGATTTTCATTCTGGATCAAAACAAGCATCTCTGCACTTGACGCGCGGTCGATGTGTATCGTTGCCGTATTTCGTTCCTCTGTTTTCAACATATTTCTGCCTCCAAACCTGCGCGGTAGAGTGCTCCGCGCACCATGCTGTCACGGCAGATCCGTACCTCAAAGCGCGGATCCTCCATATATTCCCGCAGGAGCGAGAGCCATACGTCACCGTATGCTGTCAGTCCACCGCAAAGCACCACGGGGATGCTGCCGCCCCCCGAAAAGCGCTTGCCCGTGTGATACAGCATGCTTGCAACTCCCTTTGCGTGGCGGTGCAAGATCTCACTTGCTACCGCGTCCCCTGCGGTGTAGGCTTCAAAGACCGAGGGCGCATAGGATGCCAGGGTCTTTTTTCCGTTTTGATAAAAATGCGGCAGGCACTTCAAAACCGAGTCGCAGCCACACTTTTGGCGCACAAGGGAGGTCAAAAGTGTAGGGGTCCCGCTTCCGTCCTCCTCCTGCAGTGCTGCCAGAACGCCGTCACTGCCAATGGAGAAGCCGCTTCCGTGCTCCAAAAAGAAGTGTCCGTATCCACCAAAGCGCTCAGGTACTCCGTTTTGCTGGGAGAAGGCGATCACGCCCGTGCCGAGAATGGCAACGATACCGTCGCGCCCCTGCAGAGCGGTTGCCACGGCGTTTTCTCCGTCGCTTCCGTTGTTGACGGCGCCAAAAGCGTGCGCTTCCAGAATGGCGCGGATCTGCTCGCGGTTGTTGCCGCTGATGCCCCCCGCAAGACCTGCAAACACCGAGATCTGATGCATGGGAATGCCGTTGCAGATGCGGTGGATCCCACTGTCCAGCACCTCGCGCGTGGTCTGCATGCCAACGTCGGTGGGATTGCTGCCGCCGAGGATCACCTGCTCCAGGATCCTGCCGTTGCGATCGCTCAGCACAAACTCGGTCTTCGTTCCGCCACCGTCAATGCCAAGATAATATTGAATGGACGAGGATGCCGTCATCAGCTCGTCTATGCTGACGTGCAGACAGCGCGCCAGCTGCGGCAGGACCGACGTGGGAGGCAATGCTTGCCCCATCTCCCACTTGCTCACCGACTTTTCGGAATAATTCAACCGCTCCCCCAACGCGCACTGGGTCAAGCCAAGCGCCAGGCGATGCTTGCGGATGTTTTTTGCAACCGTATCCAAAAGATGTTCCATTTCTCCCTCCGCGTTGCTTTTTTCTTGATTATACCACAATTCGGAGAGTCTTACAACCTCTTTTTTGGAGAATAAAAGAAAAAACTCTACAGATAGTGGAGCTTTTTTGGAGAGAGCGCCCATTGATATACAGAATTGCGGATCTCTGATACCCCTGACGAAAAGATAAACGCAACGCTTCAAAGATTGAACGAAAAGCACTTGACTATTTTATACTGTGGGTGTATAATGGTATTGCTTTCTTTTGCCCGTTTTACAGGCGGACGATTTGCAAAAACGCATTTTGGAGGTGCACAATGAGACTTACCATAAAATCAAACGGATACGAGGCTCATGCAGCCCTTTTGGAGCGACATATCAAAAAGCGCATTCCCGCAGAGGTGGGATGCGGAGGCTTGCTGATTGAGCTTCGAATCGATGCTTCTATCGGGTCTGCCGAAAGTTATCGGATTTCTCCTATTGAAAAGGGATACGAAATTGTGGGCAGTGACGTTTTGGGGCTGTACTATGGGATCGGAAAGCTTTTGCACTCCGCGAAATGGAGCGAGACAGACTTTGTGCCAAATCCTCCCGCAGGTGTTGTTACACCTGCTTGCAGCTTTCGCGCTACCTACTTTGCCATTCATTTTTACAATTGGTATCAGCAGGCTCCTACCGAGGAATTGGAGGAGTACGTGGAAAATATGCTCTTGTGGGGATATAGCACCATCATTGCCGTATTGCCCGTGGTCAATCTTTCCTCCTTTGAGGATGAGCTGTACGCAAGATCGGTGAACAAGCTGAAGCGTGTATTTTCCCTTGCAAAAAAATTCGGTATGAAGAGCGGTATCATATCTACGGTCAATCAGGGATTGAAAACGGCACCCGCCGAGCTGGGAGCAAGCTACGAGCTGTGGCGCTCTCCCACCAAGTTCCGCCTCGTTTGTCCCTCTAAGCCGAACGGGGTCGAGTACCTGCGCGATATATGGAAGCATGTTTTTGCGGATTTTGTAGACGTTGGATTGGACTATCTCATTGCATGGCCCTACGACGAGGGTGGATGCTCCTGCCCCGATTGCCGTCCGTGGGGGGCTAAGAAGTATGCCGATCTCTGCACGGAGCTGAACGAGGTTGTCAAAAAGCTTTATCCAAACATTCAGGTTATCGTTTCCACGTGGCTCTTTGACACGGGCATTTACGGCGTGCAGGGAGAATACGAAGGCTTTTACGAGCGCTTGCGAACCGATTTGAGCTGGGTGGATTACATCATGGTGGACGGACACGGAGAGAAGCCTTATCCTGCGTATCCTATCACGCATGAGGTCATCAAGCCCGTGGTCAACTTCCCCGAAATCAGTATGTTCGGCCACCACCCCTGGGGAGGGCTTGGCGCAAACCCACTGTGCAAGCACTTTCAACAGATCTGGGATAGCTCCCGTCACGTTCTGCAGGGCGGCATGCCGTATTCGGAGGGGATTTACGAGGATATGAATAAGGTCCTGTTTGCGGGCTATTATTGGAATCCCGAAAAGAGATACGACGAGATCCTCGCGG
>JAFTKJ010000108.1 GCA_017453305.1 Clostridia bacterium | reverse complement strand
GGAACGATCGAGTTTTTGACTCCGGCAAGCCTGGCGGGGGTGCGCGTGGAGTGGCAGGGGGAGGTGTGTCGGGTCACGCGCGACGGAGTGGCGTTTGCGCTGTCGTCCGAGGCGGTTTCCGGTTGGCTCGCACCCTTGCGCCTTCTGCTGTCGGAAGAGACGCCGCAAACCGTCCGCTGTGAGGGAGAGGATACGGTCCTGACCTTTCCGAGTGGGGGAGAGCTGACGCTGTCGGGGGATGGTGTCCCTCGCGGCGGCACGGGGGAGGGGTTCTCCTTCACCGTTTGCCGCTGGGTGTCAAACGGAGGCTGATTTTGCCGTTTTTTGCGGTTGTTGAAAAGATATTTGTATAAAACCACCAAATGCGGTTGTTGGTTTGTGCAATCTGCATATTGACAAACGGTTCGTTTTGTGATAAAATAACAAACGCATTCCTGCGTTTTGGATGATTTGAACAAAAAACGGGATTGCGTTTTGTGAAAAAAGAGCATGACGATTTTTACAAAAACTCCGAGCCGATCCCCAAAATCAAGCCGCAAATGGCTTGGTTTGATTGTATTCCGCTTCGGGGTTTCTGTTTTTTTGTGCAAAAACACCAAAATTTGTTCAAAGTGACGAAATTTTTGTCCTCCACTTGTATAAAATGCAGTATGTGGTATAATATATATGGGGAAAACTCGAATATCGCACGCCCTGCTTGCAAAAAACGGGACTGTGCGCGGAAAGGAAGTGCTATTTTATGAAGGCGGAAGCAGATGCCGCGATGCAAGAAAAAGATACGAACGATCTTGCGGCTTATCTGTTCCATCAGGGAACCAACTACCGAGCCTACGAATACCTGGGCGTGCATCGGTGCGGTGACCGCTTTCTCTTCCGCGTCTGGGCGCCAAACGCCGATTCGGCTTCGGTGTGCGGCGATTTCAACGAATGGAGCAACATCTCCCATCCCATGCATCGCGCCTCCTGGGGCGGTGTCTGGGAGGCAAGCCTTCCGGCAAGTCTTGTATCGGTCGGGCAGTGCTACAAATACTGCATCCAAAGCGGAGGGCGCAAGCTCTTCAAGGCGGACCCTTACGCCACGCGCATGCAGACTCCGCCCGAGACGGCATCTGTCATCGGAGACACGGAGGGCTACACCTGGCGTGACGAGGGCTGGATGCGCTACCGCAAGGGGAGATTTGACCGCGCACACGTCATGCAACAACCGCTCAACATTTACGAGCTGCACGTGGGCTCCTGGCGCAAAAAGGAGGATGGGAGCAGCTACTCCTACTCTGAGCTTGCAGGGGAGCTGGCACCGTACCTCAAGCAAATGGGGTACACGCACGTCGAATTGATGCCGCTTGCCGAGCACCCGTTCGAGGGCTCGTGGGGGTATCAGGTCTGCGGACATTACGCACCCACCTCACGCTACGGCGAGGAGCGGGAGCTGATGGCGTTTGTCGACGGGATGCACGAGGCAGGCATCGGCGTCATTCTGGATTGGGTCCCCGCGCATTTTCCAAAGGATGCGCACGGGCTGTACGAGTTTGACGGTCAGCCGTTGTACGAATATCGGGATGCCTCGCGCCGTGAGCACCGCGGATGGGGCACGTGCATGTTCGACGTCGGCCGCGCGGAGGTGCAAAGCTTTTTGATCTCCAACGCCGTGTATTGGCTGGAAAAATACCACGTCGACGGCTTGCGTGTGGATGCGGTGGCGTCCATGCTGTATCTGGATTGTGACAAACGCGCGGGCGAATGGACGCCCAACGTTTACGGGGATAACCGCTGTCTGGAGGCGATCGCCTTTTTCCAAAGGCTGAACACCTATCTTGCAGGCAACTACCCCGACGTGATGACCATTGCCGAGGAGTCCAGCGCCTATGCCGGCGTGACGGGCTTTGCGGACGGTGGCTTGGGCTTTTCGCTCAAGTGGAATATGGGCTGGATGAACGATTCTCTTGCTTATCTTGCCACGCATCCCTCGGAGCGCCGCAACGTGCACAATCGTATGAATTTTTCCATCACCTACGCTTTTTCGGAGCAATACGTGCTCCCCATCTCACACGACGAGGTCGTGCACGGAAAACGCTCCCTGCTCGGGCGCTCACAAGGAGAGTACGGGCAAAAATTTGCCGACGTGCGCACGTATCTGACCTATCTGATGACGCATCCGGGCAAAAAGCTGACCTTTATGGGCTGTGAGCTCGGTACGTTTTGCGAGTGGGATCACACCAAGGCATTGGAGTGGTTCCTATTGGATTATGATATGCATCGCAGGCTGCAGCTGTTCACGGCGCGCCTCAACCATTTTTACCTGGAGCACGCACAGCTTTGGGAAAAGGACGCCGATCCCGACGGATTTTGCTGGATCGACCCCGACAACGCCGCGCAATCCGTCCTCTCTTACCGCCGTCGCGACGGCAAGGGGAGGGAATTGATCGTTTTGTTGAATTTCTCAGCCGAGAAGCGGGAACGCTTTTTGGTGGGCGTCCCATTTGAGGGAACGTATCGGGAGGTGTTCAATACGGACGAGACGGAGTTTGGCGGCACGGGATGCTGTAACGCAGGAGAGCGCAGGAGCGTTCCAAGCCTTTTGCGCGGATATGCGCAGGCGGTGGAGGTCACGCTTCCCGCCGCGAGTGCCATTGTGCTGGAGTGTGTGCGCCGGGCACCAAACCGTCGCCGCAGCTGAGCGCGACGGATCAAACACGTGTTTCATTATTTGACTATAAATTACACAAACAGGAGGAAATAAACGCTATGTTCAAGAAAAAAGAATGCGTTGCCATGCTGTTGGCGGGCGGTCAGGGAAGCCGTCTTTACGCATTGACCCAAAAAAACGCGAAGCCCTCTGTCTCCTATGGCGGAAAGTACCGTATCATCGATTTTCCGCTTTCCAACTGCACCAACTCCGGCATTGATACCGTCGGTGTTCTGACGCAGTACCGTCCCCTGCTCCTCAACGAGTATATCGGCAACGGTCTGCCCTGGGACCTCGACCGCACCTACGGCGGCGTGCAGATCCTGGCACCTTATCAGGATCAGGGAGGTGCCGATTGGTACAAGGGCACCGCAAACGCCATCTGGCAAAATATGGAGTTTATCAACCGTTACGATGCAAAGTACGTGCTCATCCTCTCGGGTGACCACATCTATCGCATGGACTATGCCAAGATGCTGGATTACCACAAAAAGACGGGTGCCGATTGCACCATTGCCGTTCTGGACGTTCCGCTGGAGGAAGCCAGCCGCTTTGGTATTATGAGCACCAACGAGGACGGCTCCATTTATAAATTCACCGAAAAGCCGAAGAACCCCGACAGCACCAAGGCTTCCATGGGTATCTACATTTTTACCAAGGAAAAGCTGCAGGCGTATCTGGAGGCAGACAGCAAGGATCCCGAATCCGCCAACGACTTCGGTAAAAACGTCATCCCCGCTATGCTCAACGCCGGTGAGAAGATGATGGCGTACTCCTTCGAAGGGTATTGGAAGGACGTTGGAACCATCCAGTCTCTTTGGGAGGCAAACATGGATCTGTTGGGCGAGAACCCCGTGCTTTCCCTGTCGGAGGAGAGCTGGCGCATTTACAGCCGCCACACCGCGCAGGCACCGCAGTATATCTCTGCCGAGGCGTCGGTCGAGAACTCCTCGGTCACCGCAGGCTGTGAAATTTACGGCACGGTCAAAAACAGCGTGCTGGGTGCCGGCGTTTACGTTGGCAAGGGCGCCATCGTCAAGGATAGCGTCGTGATGAACGGGACCGTCATCGAGGACGGTGCGGTCGTCCGCTATTCGATACTGGACGAAAACGTCACCATTGGCAAAAACGCGGTCGTCGGCGAGAGCCGTGAGCGCGCGGACGGAATTGCCGTTGTCGGCGCGGGTGTCAAGATCCCGAGCGAAAAGGCGATCCCCGCAGGCTCGATGATCTCGGAAATGTGATAAAGGAGGGGAACGAAAATGACTGTAGCAGGCTTGATTTTTTCTAACATACACGATCAGAGCATTCCCGAAATGACGCGCAGACGCACCATGGCGAGCATTCCCTTTGGTTGCCGCTATCGCTTGATCGACTTTGCGCTCTCCAACATGGTCAACTCCGATATCACCAACGTCGGCGTGATCACCCACTACAATTATCAATCCCTGATGGACCACATCGGCACGGGCAAGGACTGGGATCTGGCGCGCCGCTCGGGTGGCATCAAAATTCTGCCCCCTTACGTGACCGCGTACGAAAACAGCGCCGCCGGCAAGCTGTACGAAAACAGACTTGAGGCGCTGATGGGCTCGGTCAACTTCATCAACCGTTGCGGCGCCGACTACATCGTGCTCAGCGATTGCGACGTTATCATGAACATCGATCTTTCCGCCGTTGTAGAGGAGCACGTGCGCTCCGGTGCTTATATCACCATGGTTGCCAAAAAGGTGAGCGCGTCCAAGTCTCTCTTCGACAAGAGCGTGGACGTGCTGGGACTTGGCGAGGAGAACAGAATCACCGAGATCACCTACAGCACGCCGTCCAGAGGCAGCTACTACGTCAACACCAACCTGATGGTCATCAGCCGCGCAGATCTGCAAGGCATCGTGGCGGATTCCATCTCTCACGGCTACAAGAGCTTTTCGCGCGACATCGTTGCAAAGCAGCTGAAAAAGAAGCTGATCCGCGCATATTGCTTTGACGGCTTCTGCGCTTGCATCTCCTCCTTGGAGAACTATTTCAGCACCTCTATGATGCTGTTGCAGGACGACGTCAGACGCGACCTGTTCTCCAACCCCGAGCGCAAGATCTTTACCAAGATCCGCAACAGCGCGCCCACCAAGTACGAGAACTCCGCATCCGTCAAAAACAGCATGGTTGCGGACGGCTGCACCATTGAGGGAACGGTGGAGAACTCCATCATCTTCCGCGGTGTGCACGTTGGCAAAGGGACGGTGGTCAAAAACTGCATTCTCCTGCAGGATACCTACGTTGGAAGCAACGTCATGCTCAACTGCGTGATCGCGGATAAGAACGTTGTCATCAAGGACGGCAGAATGCTTTCCGGCTACGACACCATGCCCTTCTTCATCGGCAAGGGCGTGATGGTCTGATCCGACCATCGCTGTAATCCCTCGCCCCACGGGCGGGGGATGCACGCATTTTTCCTCAAAGAAAGGAAGGAACCAAATGAAAAAGATTTTATACGTTGGCGCCGAGGCGATGCCCTTTGCCGCCACGGGCGGTCTTGGCGACGTAATGGGCTCTCTCCCCGCGGCACTTGCGGCAACGGGCGAGGCAGACGTCCGCGTGGTCATGCCCCTGTATGCGGCGGTGTCCGAGAGCTGGCGCCGACAAATGAAGCAGGAGGACGTCTTTACCGTCAACCTGGCATGGCGTCAGCAGTATTGCGGCGTTTACAGCCTGCAAAAGGACGGCGTCACCTACTACTTTATCGATAACGAATACTATTTCAAGCGTCCTGCGCTGTACGGCTTTTTTGACGACGGCGAAAGATACGCGTATTTCTGCATGGCGGTCATGGAGCTGATGAAGCGCCTGGATTACTACCCCGACGTTCTGCACGCACACGATTGGCAGGCGGCGCTGACGGTGGTCTATCTCAACTGCCTCTACCGCTCGCTCCCGGGCTTTGCAGACGTGCGCACGGTGTTTACCATTCACAACATTGAATACCAGGGCTGCTATGATTTTTCCATCCTTGGCGACGTGTTCTCGCTGGGCGAGAACGAGCACTCCCTGATGGAGCACGACGGATGCATCAATCTGATGAAGGCGGCAATCGAGTGCGCCGACCGCGTGTCCACCGTCAGCCCACGATACGCCGAGGAGATCCGCTCCGCCGAGTACGCACACGGCTTGGAGTACTGCCTTGAGAGACATGCGAACAAGCTGTGCGGCATTCTCAACGGCATTGACTACACCTACTACGATCCCGAAAACGATCCCGCCATCTTTGCAGGCTTTACGCCCACACGCATGGCAGGAAAGGCAAAGGATAAGCTTGCCATGCAAAAGGAGGTCGGCTTGCCCGAGCGCAAGGACGTTCCTCTGCTGTCGATCATTTCCAGACTGGCGTCTCACAAGGGCTTGGACATCGTGTCCGAGTGCATCTGGAGCCTGGTTGCCGAAAATGACGTTCAGCTCATCATTCTTGGCAAGGGCGAGGAACGCTACGAGCAGCTGTTTTTGACGCTGCAGGCGGCGTATCCCGACAAGGTGCGTGCGCTGATCACCTACGACCGTGATCTTTCCAAGCGCATCTACGCGGCAACCGATATCTTCCTCATGCCCTCCAAGAGCGAGCCCTGCGGACTTTCGCAGATGATCGCGTCGCGCTACGGAGCCATTCCCGTGGTGCGTGAAACGGGCGGACTGTACGACTCCATCAAGCCCTATTGGCAGGACGGAGACAAGATCTGCGGCAACGGCTTTACCTTTGCCAATTACAGCGCCGCAGAGCTCAAGGAGCGCACCGAGGCGGCAATTGCACTCTGGAACACCCCCACGCTTCGCAAAAAGTTTGTCAAGCAGATTATGCAGACCGACTTTTCCTGGGGTGTATCCGCTCAAAAATATCTGGAGATGTACGCCGGCATCGAGTAATTGCGGCACACTCCTCATCGGTCAAGGACCGAACCAAATTTATCAATCCGACCGTCCGGGGGGACGGTCGTACCCACGGAGGCTTTGAATTATGAATTACAATCCCAACAGCGCAGAGGTCAAGGAGTTAATCGAGAACGTATTACAGCGTCATTTCGGATGTACTGCCACGGAGGCGTCGCGCGATCAAATGTACAAGGCAGCGGCAATCACGGTCAAAAATATCCTGAGTGACAAGCGTTCCGCTTACAAAAAGAAGGTCAACAAAGCAGGCGCCAAGCGCGTGTATTATATGTGCATGGAGTTTTTGCTGGGTCGATCCCTCAAAACCAATCTCTGCAACTTAGGGCTTGCAGATGCATATGAAAAAGCCCTGAAGAAGCTTGGCTTCAAGCTGGACGACCTGTACGAGTGTGAGCCCGACGCAGGTCTTGGCAACGGCGGTCTTGGCAGACTTGCCGCATGCTTTATGGATTCGCTCTCCTCGCTCGACTATCCCGCCACGGGCTTTTCCATCTGCTACGAGTACGGCTTGTTCAAGCAGATGATCGTGGACGGCATTCAGGTGGAGACTCCCGATATCTGGCTCCCCGGCGGCGAGGTATGGCTGGTTCCCAGAACCGACCGCACCTACAAGGTTCGCTTTGGCGGACGCGTCCGCGAGGAGTGGAAGAGCGACGGACATTGCGAGATCATTTACGAGGACGGCGAGGAGATGGAAGCAGTCCCCTACGACATGATGATCTCGGGCGCCGACAGCTCTGCCGTCAGCCAGCTTCGTCTGTGGCGTGCACGCAACACGCAAAAGTTTGATATGCGCCTGTTTACGCAGGGACAGTATACCCAAGCGCTGGAGCAGAGCACCAACGCGGAGATCATCTCCAAGGTGCTCTACCCCTCCGATAACCACACCGAGGGCAAGCTGTTGCGCCTGTCTCAGCAGTATTTCCTGGTGTCCGCATCCATTCAAAGCATCATCCGCGACCACATGGCGGTGTACGGAACGCTGGATAACCTGCCCGACAAGGTAGCCATCCACATCAACGACACCCACCCCGCGCTTTGCATTCCCGAATTGATGCGCATTCTCATCGACGACTATTTCTTCTCCTGGGAAAAGGCGTGGAGCATCGTCACCCGTACGGTGTCCTACACCAACCACACGGTCATGCCCGAGGCGCTGGAGACCTGGAACGAGGATCTGTTCCGCCTCAAGCTCCCTCGCATCTATATGATCGTCAAGGAGATCAACGAGCGCTTCTGCCGCGAGGCGTGGGCGGCGTTCCCCGGCAACTGGGGCAGAATTTCCCACATGAGCGTCATCGGCTACGGTCAGGTGCGCATGGCAAATCTGTCGGTCATCGGCTCGCACTCGGTCAACGGTGTGTCCGAGCTCCACTCAAGCATTCTCAAGGATTCCACCTTTAAGGATTTCTACCGTATCTATCCCGAAAAGTTCGACAACGTGACAAACGGCATTGCGCACCGCCGCTGGCTGTGCTACTCCAACCCCAAATTGGCAGCCCTTTTGGATGAGTGCATCGGCAGTGACTACCGTCACCGTCCCGAGGAGCTTGCAAACTTTGCAAAGTTTGCCGACGACGCACAGGTCAAGGAGCGTCTGCGTGCCATCAAGCACGAAAACAAGATCCGCTTTTCCAACCTCGTGCGCGAAAAAACGGGCAAGCTGATCGATACGCACTCGGTGTTCGACGTGCAGATCAAGCGCCTGCATGAGTACAAGCGCCAGCTGCTCAACGCGCTCAATATCATCGGTCTGTATCTCGACCTCAAGGAAAATCCCGATATCGATATGCAGCCCCAGACCTTTATCTTCGGTGCAAAGGCGGCACCCGGCTACGATATGGCAAAGC